>JBOFJB010000333.1:0-3270 GCA_051650465.1 Dermatophilaceae bacterium
CGTGACGCCGTCCAGACCGCCTGGCTACGGCTCGTCGAAGGAGCCGGACGGATCCGGGAGCCGCAGGCCGTGATGGGCTGGCTCATCGTCACGGTACGTCGCGAGTGCTGGCGCACCACCCGGCAGCAGGCCCGGGCCGACGTCGAGGTCGACAAGGACATGCCGCACGACCGGCCCGGCCCGGCTCAGGTCTCGGTCGAACGGGAGGAGCACCGGGTGCTCTGGCGTCACGTGGGCGCCCTCTCCCCCCGCTGCCAGGCGCTGCTGCGGGTCGTCGCGTTCGCCGACCGCCCCGACTACGCGGCCGTCTCCGAAGCTCTGAGGATGCCGGTCGGCAGCATCGGACCGACCCGCGGTCGGTGCCTCGCCAAACTGCGGGAGTCCCTGACCACCGACCCCGCATGGGGAGGAACCCCGTGACCGCCTCATCCGACCCGGCCCTCGAACCGCTGGACGAGATCGACGCCCAGCTCCTCCGTGCGACGGCCGCGCTGTTCGACACCATCGACCCGGTGCCCGCGGGTCTGGTCGAGGACGTCAAGTTCGCCCTCACCGTCCAGGCCCTGCAGGCCGAGGTGGCCGAGCTGCAGCGAACAGGCGCCGACGAGTACCTCGTGCGCTCCGAGTACACCCAGACCCAGACGCTGACGTTCAGTGCCGAGTCGGTGTCGGCGATGGTGACGCTGACACCGTCATCCGCCGGTACGGTGCGGATCGACGGCTGGGTGACCGGTCACGACGGCCCGGTCAGGGCGGAGGTGCGCGACGCGGCCTTCGCGACGGTGGCCTCCGCCGTCACCGACGACGACGGGCGGTTCGTCGTCGAAGGCCTCGACCACGGACTGGTCCGGTTCGTCTTCCGACCGGACGATCTCGACGTCAGTCCGGTCATCACTCCCGCCGTCGAGATCTGAGCGGCCCTATCGTCAGCACCGTCGCGCACCAGGTGACCCGTCTGGTCGAGGAGGCCGTCCTTGCCAACAATGCGGGCACACCGGTGCGTGCCGAGGCGTGCCTGCGTCGTGCGGTCCAGCTCCTCGATCGCGTGCCGCCCGATCCGGCCACCCCGGAGCTGCGTGCACACGTCGACATCACCCTCGCCGTTGCCCTCTACACCCGTGGCGAGCGCCTGCACGCCTTCGCCGCCCTCGACCGGGCCGACGCGCTGCTCGACGGGCTCCCGCCGGCACCGATGCACTCCTATGCCGTCGCGCAACGGGCGAGCCTGCACGGGCGCAGCGGGGGGTGGGACGTCGCTCGCGAGCTGCTCGAGAGCATCGACGTCACCAGGCCCGAGGTAGCGCCCCGGACCCGTGCCCTGGTTCACCTCAACCTCGGACTCGCGTACCAGTTCCTCGGCCGGTACTCCGAGAGCGACGGTCGACTGCGCCGCGCACACCAGCTGGCGGCGGCACACGGGTTCGCCGACTTCAGCGCTGCCGCGACACACAACCGCGGGCGACTGCAGATGCTCCTGGGCAACCTGCCGCAGGCTCTCGCCCTGATGGAGCAGGCGCAGGAGGCCGGACCGGGTCTGCTCCCTCCGGCCGCGTTGCTCGATACCGCCCGCGTCCTCGCGGAGGCCGGCCTGGTCGACCAAGCGCTCCGCAGACTCGACGAGGGTGCCGCCGCGGCCCGCCGCGGGCGGGTGGTTCACGACCTCGCCGAGAGCGACCTCGAGCGGGCCAGACTCGCGCTGCTGCGGGGCGAGCCGGATGCCGCGCGGCAGTACGCGACGCGGTCGGGTACCCGCTTCGCCGGTATCGGCGAACCGGCGTGGGCCACCCGGGCCGCGATCCTCCGGATGGATGCCGACCTCACCCGCGGACGCCATGTCGCCGCTATCGCCGAGGAGGCGACCCGGCTCGCAGGCGGCGAGGCACAGCGCAGTGCCATGGCCGCCGAGGCCGCACTTCTCGCCGCCGAGGCCTGCGCACGGTCCGGCCGGCTCGCCGAGGCTCAGCAGGCACTCGCACTGCCGGCGGCGCGGCGGAGCCGGTCCTTCCCGCTCCGGCTCCGCCGAGGTCTCGCGACCGCGATACTGCACCGGGCGCGCGGCGACGACCGACTCGCCCGTTCCGCCCTGCGTCGTGGCGCCACCCAGCTCGCCACCGAGCAGGCGCGCTACACCTCGCTGGACAGCCGCACCGCCGTCGCACTGCACACTCGACGACTCCGCGATCTTCACCTCGAAATGGCTCTCGAGAGCGGCTCGGCCACCGAGGTGTTCGCGGTCACCGAACTCTGGCGCAGTGTGTCGCAACGCATCTCACCGGTCACCCCGTCGTCCGACCCGGAGGTGGCCCACCTGACCGCCGACGCACGCCGCCTCCATGCGGAAGCCGCTACGGAGTCGAGCAGTCACCGACGCGCCGGTCTCGAGGCTCAGGCCCGGTATGCGGAGGAGGCCATCGCCCGTCGCGATCTCCACCTCGTCATGGGTCACCTCGGCCGCGGACGGGCACCGAACGTCCGGCCGACCACGGTGAACGCGCTGGGCCCGCTGCTGGCGGCAACCGGAACCGGGGTGCTCGGTCTCTTCTCCCACCGGGGCCGACTTCGGGCGGTCACGGTGACCGGCCGCGGCGTGAGCGTCCGCGTCATCCCCGAGAGTGACCGGATCGCCGACGTCGCGCTCCGCATCCGCGCCGACCTCGCCGCGCTCCGGCACGCCGCGGGCACGGCGATGGTCGACGCCGTCAACCGATCGCTGCGACGCGACTCCGATGACCTGGGGGCCCTGCTGGCGCCGGTGCTCCCGGACACGCGGCGGCTCGTCATCCTCTCCTCACGAGGGGTCACCTCGGTGCCGTGGCGCCTGGTGCCCGGCATCGCCGAGCGCACGGTGACGGTGGCACCGTCCGCCACGTTCTGGGCTGCTCGGCGGCGCGACGCCTGTCCCGAGGCCACTGCGCGAACCGTCACCTCGGCCGCCTTCGCCGGCCCGGGGCTGCGCCGCGCCGACGACGAGGTGCGGGCGGTGGCCGGCGCCTGGGGCCGTGCCGGCCGCTTCGTCGCCGGCGAGGCGGCGACCGGGCACGCGCTCGCGGAGGCGCTGCACCACGAGACGCTCGTGCACGTGGCCGCCCATGGCACCCATCACGACGAGAGCCCGCTGTTCTCGTCCGTGCACATGGCCGACGGGCCGCAGTGGATCCACGAGGTACAGCGTGTCGGTGTGGGCGCCGACCACGTGGTGCTCTCCTCGTGCGAGGTCGGCCGGACCCATCTCCGCGAGGGGGACGAGGGCCTCGGCCTCACCGCGGGCCT
>JBOFJB010000334.1:0-6398 GCA_051650465.1 Dermatophilaceae bacterium
GCGGGTCTGGTGGTACGTCGTGGTGAGTTGTGCTTCGTCGTGCTCAACCTCTTTCCGTACAACCCTGGCCATGCGCTGGTGTGCCCGTACCGCCACGTCGCGCGGTACGTCGACCTCAGGACCGACGAGACCGCTGAACCCGCCCACCTCACCAAGGCCACGATCCGCGCCCTCGAGGGCGCGGCATCCCCGGCAGGGTTCAACCTCGGAATGAATCAAGGGGCGGTGGCCGGTGCCGGCGTAGAGGCGCACCTTCATCAGCACGTCGTCCCTCGGTGGGGTGGCGACAGCAACTTCTTCCCGGTCGTGGCCCGCACGAAGACGCTGCCCATGCTGCTCGAGGACGTCCGCGAGCGTCTCGTCAGTCATTGGCCCGCCGGGTAGACCCGGCTGTCCGATCGGGGCCCGGGCCGAGATCGACCGATCGTCGACCGGGCGTCCTCGCGCCAGCGTGGGACACGAGGGTCGTGACGTGTGTCGCGGGGCCACTGTTGAGCGGGTCCACTCCACCGCAGGAGATCTCCCGAGGTCACCCATGAGGAGCCGCACTCCGTCGAGGACCCTGTCCCGGGGACAACTAGGCTGGTCGCACCATGCTCAATCGCTATGCTCGCGCACTCGCCACCAGGGTGCTCGGCCCCGTTGCGGCACTCCTCCTGCGCCTCGGTGTAAGCCCCGACATCGTCACCGTGGTCGGGACCCTCGGAGTAGCCGGAGGGGCGCTGGTGTTCTACCCGCGCGGGGAGTTCCTCGTGGGCACGCTGGCGATCACCGCCTTCGTCTTCGCGGACACCGTCGACGGCATCATGGCTCGACGACTCGGCCGGTCCAGCCGCTGGGGTGCCTACCTCGACTCCACTCTCGACCGGGTCGGTGATGCGGCGATCTTCGGCGGGCTGGTTCTCTGGTTCGCTGGGGAGGGTGGGGACGCCACGATGGCGGCGCTCGCGCTCGCCTGCCTCATCCTCGGCAGCGTCGTCTCCTATGCGAAGGCTCGAGCAGAAGGTCTCGGCATGACCGCGGATGTCGGTATCGCCGAGCGCGCCGACCGGCTGGTCGCGGTCCTCGTCGCCGTCGGTCTGACCGGGTTGCTCGACCTCCCGACGGTCGTCCTTGGGGTGGTCCTCGGGCTGCTCGCGTTGGCCAGCCTGGTCACCGTGGTGCAGCGGATCCTCGAGGTGCGCCGCCAGGCGCTGAGCGTCACGTGACCCGGATGTCGACCGGTGTCGCCGAGGCGGCACAGGTCGCGGGCTACCGGGCCGGTTGGCGGGTCGTGCGCCGGGTCCCGGAGCGCGCCGCTCATCGGCTTTTCGACACATTCGCCGACCTCACGGTGGCCCGTGGCGGCGCTGAGCTTCTGCGGGCGAACTACGCCCGAGTCCGTCCGGAACTCGACTCCACCGAGCTCGACCATCTGGTCCGGGAGGGGATGCGCGCGTACCTGCGCTATTTCGGCGAGGCGTTTCGTCTGCCCGACCTCGCTCCGCATGACCTTGCTGAGCGGGTCAGAGTCGAAGGTGATGACCCGGTACGGCAGGTGCTCGACCGTGGCGGGTCGGTGGTGTGCTTTCTCGGTCACCTCGGCAACTGGGACCTCGCGGGCGCGTGGTGCACCACGTACCTCGGGCCCGTGACCACCGTGGCTGAACGTCTTCGCCCGCCGCAGGTGTACGCCGAGTTTCTTGCGTTCCGCGAGAGTCTGGGGATGACGATCCTGCCGCTCACTGGTGGCCCTGAGGTGTTCCCCGCGCTTCGGCAGGCCGCCCGCGGGCGGGCGGTCATCCCCTTGCTCGCCGACCGGGACCTCACCTCCCGCGGCGTCACTGTCGAGTTGTGCGGGCACCCAGCGCGGATGGCGCCCGGGCCGGCCGCGCTCGCGCTCGCCGAGAGGCGGCCGCTCCATCCGGTGTCGATCCGGCACGAACGGCGTGGTCGGGGCTGGGGCATCGTCATCACGTTCCACCCAGCCGTCGCTGCGCCCGCCGACGGGGCGAGCCGACAGAAGGTGGTCGCGATGACCCAGGAATGCGCGAACGTGCTGGGTGACGTCATCCGGCGACACACCGCCGACTGGCACATGCGTCAGCGAGTCTTTGTGGCCGATCTCGATCACGCTCAGGCTCCTGCCGGAGCGGCGCCGTGAAGATAGGGATGGTGTGTCCGTACTCCTTCGACGTCCCTGGCGGGGTGCAGTTCCACGTGCGTGACCTTGCCGAGGTGTACCTCTCCCAGGGGCACCAGGTGTCGGTGCTCGCGCCGGCCGAGGACGGTGCCGACCTCCCGCCGTATCTCGTGTCCTGCGGCGGCGCAGTGCCGGTGCGGTACAACGGTTCAGTTGCCCGGCTCAGTTTCGGCCCGGTGACGTCCTCCCGGGTCGCCCGCTGGTTGGACAACGGCGCGTTCGACATCGTCCATCTGCACGAGCCGATGGCTCCATCGGCGTCGCTCCTGGCGCTCTGGGCGGCGACCGCGCCCTTGGTCGCGACCTTTCACACCGCCAACGTGCGGTCGCGTGCGATGCACGTAGCCAACCCACTGCTCCGGCCCACCCTCGAGAAGATCAGGGCTCGGATCGCGGTGTCCGACGATGCCGCGCTGACCGTGCGGCGGCATCTCGGCGGAGAGACATACGTCGTACCCAACGGCGTACACGTCGAGCGGTTCAGGTCGGCACCGGGACGGCCCGAGTGGGCTGGCGCCACGGCGTCGCCCACCCTGGCGTTTCTCGGCCGAGTCGACGAGCCACGTAAGGGTCTGGAGGTCGCGCTACGCGCGCTCCCTGCCGTGCTCGACCGTCATCCGCGGGCCCGGCTGCTCGTCGCCGGCCCCGGAGACCCGGCTGCGCTGCTGAGCGACGTGGAGCCGCGGACCGCGGCAGCCGTCCACCTTCTTGGCGCGGTGTCCGAGCCCGACAAGGCCGCACTCCTTGCCTCGGTCGACGCCTATGTCGCACCGCATCTCGGCGGTGAGAGTTTCGGGATCGTCCTTGTCGAGGCGATGGCGGCTGGTGCACCGGTCGTGGCTTCCGACCTGTCCGCGTTCGTTGCCGTTCTCGACGGTGGCCGCACTGGTGTGGTGTTCGAGACCGGCGCGGCGGATGCGTTGGCTCGCGCTGTGCTCGACCTGCTCGACGACCGTCCCCGTCGCGAGCGGCTGCGGACTGCTGGTCACGACCGTGCCTGGGCCTTCGACTGGTCTCGCGTGGCCGGGGAGGTCATGGCCGTCTACGAGACCGCGCTCGCGTCGGCGCGAGGCGAGCCGGCTGAGCCGACCCCGCGCGGGCTTTGGGGTCGCCTGGTCCGTGGTGTCCCCGGGGCTGGTGTCGGGTGAGCACTGTCCAGCACGGGCTCGACGTCCTCCAGGTGGCCACGTTCGTCGTCACCACGGTGGTGATCGCCGCGTGGTATCTCTCGTACTCCGCGGCCCGGTTGGACCGGTTGCACGCCAAGGTCGAGGGGGCGATGTCGGCGCTCGACGCCCAGTTGGTCCGGCGGGCGGAGGCGGCTCTCGAGTTGGCCAACAGTGGTGCGCTGGACCCGGCGAGCGCGCTGCTGCTCACCGACGCGGCGGCCGAGACGATGGAGCGGATGCCCGAGCACCCGCGTGCCGAGGACCTCCTCGACGGTCAGCACTTCGGCGGTCGTGAGGACGTGGAGAGCAACCTCAGCAGGGTGCTCCGTGCCACGCTCACCGACGACACCGTCGCCGCGCTCCGCGGCCGGGACGACGATCTCGTCGACGAGGCATTGGCCCGCATTGCAGCGAGCGGGCTGCGAGTGCGGATGGCGCGCCGGTTTCACAATGACGCAGTACGTGAGGTTCGGCGGGTCCGCGCGAAGCGGGTCGTGCGGACGTTCCGCCTCGCGGGCTACGCGGGCCTCCCAGAGCGGCTCGAATTCGACGACGATCTACCTCGCGCGCTCACGCCCTGACGTACCGGACCGAGGCCGTCGTCATCCGGCCTAGAATCACCACATGATCGCAGCACAGCCAGAGGCACCCTCAATCGGCACCACCCGGGTCAAGCGCGGTATGGCCGAGATGCTCAAGGGTGGCGTGATCATGGACGTCGTCACACCAGAGCAGGCGAAGATCGCCGAGGATGCCGGCGCGGTCGCCGTGATGGCGCTCGAACGGGTACCTGCCGACATCCGCGCCGAGGGCGGGGTGTCCCGGATGAGTGACCCCGACATGATCGACAGCATCATCGAGACCGTCTCAGTCCCGGTGATGGCCAAGGCACGGATCGGTCATTTTGTCGAGGCGCAGGTGCTGCAGAGCCTCGGGGTGGACTATGTCGACGAGTCCGAGGTGCTCACCCCGGCTGACTACGCCAACCACATCGACAAGTGGGCGTTCACCGTGCCGTTCGTGTGCGGGGCCACCAATCTCGGCGAGGCGCTACGCCGGGTCACCGAAGGCGCAGCGATGATCCGCTCCAAGGGCGAGGCCGGGACCGGCGACGTGTCCAACGCGACGACGCACATGCGGACGATGCGGGCCGAAGTGAACCGGTTGCGGTCGATGTCCACCGACGAGTTGTACGTCGCCGCGAAGGACCTCCAGGCGCCGTATGACTTGGTCAAGGAGGTCGCCGAGACCGGCAGGCTTCCGGTTGTCCTGTTCACCGCTGGCGGGATCGCTACCCCGGCCGACGCCGCGATGATGATGCAGCTCGGCGCCGACGGCGTGTTCGTCGGGTCGGGCATCTTCAAGTCCGGCAACCCGGCGGAGCGGGCGGAGGCGATCGTCAAGGCGACCACTTTCTTCGATGACCCCGACGTGATCGCCAAGGTCTCGCGCGGGCTCGGCGAGGCAATGGTCGGCATCAACGTCGACGAGATCCCCAAGCCGCATCGCCTCGCTGAGCGAGGTTGGTGACCGCTGCGCGCCAGGCGACTGAGTGTCGCCATGGTCGAGCGTGATCGGTCGCGGCATCCGGGCGGTCTGCTCGTCCTCGGTTGGCTGGATGACGGGCGCCTACTTCGGCGCAGTGCTGGGCTATCCGGTCGCCTTCCGACGCGCTGGCTGCCAACTGGTCGAGAGATCCCGGCAGGCGAGCGTCGTCGAGTCGGTGATCGAACGGCTTGTCGTTCCGGTGCGGCGACGGCGGAGGCTGGTTGTAGCCCTGGCGCGGACGCTCGTGCGTCAGTCAGTCAACCTCGCTGTCGCGCAGGCGCCCCCGCACGACCCGGCGCTGCACGATGGGCGTCTCGTTGACCCGACGCCGGAACGGGTCGGCCGGAGGTGGGGCGCTTGTGGCTCGGCGCGGCGCGGAGATCTCAGCCCAGAGGAGGAAGGCTCCGGCGACAAACAGGATGACGCCGAGCGCGCGGAGGTTGAGTGCCGGCGGGTCGGCGCGGACCGCGACTGCAAGGACGGCGCCGACGACAGCAAGGACGATTCCTGGTGTCACAGTCGCACCTCCTTGAGTAGGTCGTGCTCCTCCTGGACGAGGAGCACGCGTTGACGAAGCCGTCGACTCTACGACGCCCACCCGAGATGTGGGAGGTCGCGGGTGCTGACACCACCGCCCACCGACGTCGAGGAGCGGCCACCGCGGCCGTAAGGTCAGGAAGTGTGACCCGCAGACCGACTATCGGCATCCTCGCCGTTCAGGGTGATGTGCGAGAGCACGCGCGGTCGCTGGTCGCGGCCGGGGCCGACCCGGTCCTCGTGCGCCGCCCTGCCGAGGTCGCCGCGATCGACGGGCTGGTCATCCCGGGCGGAGAGTCGACCACGATGGACAAACTCGTTCGTTCCTTCGACCTCCAGGCCCCGCTGCGTGAGCGCATCGTCGGCGGGATGCCGGCCTACGGCTCGTGTGCCGGAATGATCATGCTCGCCGACCGCCTCGCGGATGCACGACCTGACCAGGAGACCCTCGGAGGCATCGACGTCACGGTGCGCCGCAACGCCTTCGGGCGACAGGTCGACTCCTTCGAGGAGGATCTGCACATCCGCGAACTGGGGCCACAGCCGGTGCGTGCGATCTTCATCCGAGCGCCGTGGGTGGAGCAGGTCGGTGTGGCCGTCCAGGTTCTCGCCCGCGTCGAGCACGGCCATGCCGCCGGTCGGGTGGTCGCCGCGCGGCAGGGCGCCGTGATGGTGACCTCGTTCCATCCCGAGATGACCGGTGACCATCGGGTGCACGCCTACTTCGTTGACGTCGTCGCCGGCAGGCGCTGAGCCGAGCGGTCCGGCCGCGACGAACGCCATGTTGGCCACCACCGAGGCCCGCCTAGGATGGATTGCCAGACCAGGGCAACGCGACATCGAGAGGGATCGGGCATGAGCGGCCACTCCAAGTGGGCGACCACGAAACACAAAAAGGCGGCGATCGACGCCAAGCGGGGCAAGTTGTTTGCCAAGTTGATCAAGAACATCGAGGTGGCCGC
>JBOFJB010000335.1:0-3278 GCA_051650465.1 Dermatophilaceae bacterium
GTGTTCGTCGACTACAACCAGAACGCTCGCGACCACACCGTCGCGGCGGCGTACTCGGTGCGGGGCAACGACATTGGCACGGTGTCGGCGCCGATCCGCTGGGACGAGGTCGACGACGCCGAGCCGAACGACTTCACCATCGCGTCGATGCCCGCGCGGTACGCCGCGCTCGGCGACCTGCATGCCGGCATCGATGAGACCGTGTTCGACCTGGCGCCCCTGCTCGAGTGGGCCGAGCGCGACGAGGCCCGGGGCGCCGATCCCCCACCCGAGCCCGACGGCTCGGAGTAGGCCGATGGATCTCACGGTGCCGTCCGGTCCCGGTGTGCCGCAGGGGATGACGGTGCCGGCGGTTTTCCTCGTCGAGCGGTTCTCGCGGTCGTCGGGGCCGGGTGGCCAGGGCGTGAACACGACCGATAGCCGGGTCGAGATCGAGCTGGACGTCCTGGCCTTCGACGGCTTCACCGACATCCAGCGACTGCGGGTCCGGCGCGCGCTCACCACCCGGCTGGTCGACGACCGACTGCTCGTCGTCGCCGCGTCGGAGCACCGCCAGCAGCACCGCAACCGAGTGGCCGCGCGTGAACGCATGGCCGGGCTGCTCCGTGACGCGATGGCTCCCCCGCCAGCGCCGCGGCGCGCGACCCGGGCCACCTATGGGTCCGTGCAACGCCGACTCGCGGCGAAGAAGCGGCGTGGTGAGACAAAGGCGGGCCGGTCGCGACCGGCATCCGACGCCTGACAACCCGTCGAGATCGGGACCACCTCAGGCGACGTCCGTCCGCCAGGCGCTCTTTCCTGCCGCGCCCGGCGGCTCAGCCCGAGGAGCGGCGAACGAAGTCGGCCAGGTCGCGCGATTGCTGGACCCGCGACGGCTCGTGCACGTACATCATGTGGCCCGCCGGGTAGTGAACGTGCTCGATGTTGTCGCGAAGCGCAGCGGGAAGCTGAAGGTGCGCGAGGGTGTCCTCGGTGGCGAAGTACGGCGTGGCACCGTCGAAGTGGCCGCTCGAGACGTGCACGCGCAGATGCGGGTTGGCACGCATCGCTCGGGCCAGGCGCGGCCGCACGTCGACCGGTTTGGCCTCGAACTCCTTGTAGGACCACTCCTGGTGGGCGCGCATCGAGAGCTGCGTGTACGGCAGGTCGCTCTCGTAGCCGAGCTCGGCCCGAACGTAGTGGTTCCACGCCGCGGCGTACGGCCCGCTGATCGCGTCCATCGACGGGTCGGCGTCCCAACTCTCGGCGATGCCGCTGCCGAGCGGGCCGGTGAACCGGGTGTCGAGCCGCCCGACGGCAAGACCACGCTCACGCAGCAACTCGGTGAAGAAGCGCACGTGCTCGATACGCAGGTCGGCTCGCTCCACGTACCCCTCCGACAGGCCGGTGAGCGCGGCCAGCCGGGCGACGTGCTCAGCCCGCTCGGCACTGGTGAGCCGGGAGCCCCGTGACAGCGCCCACGGATAGTCGCGGGAAGCGTAGCGTTCGGCATCCGCCAACACCGCTGTCAGAGAACGCCGCCCGTGCCGTCCGTGGTATTGAGCAGCGGCGGCGTAGGTAGGCAGGAAGTCGGCGTGTGCCCGGTCGTTCTGGAAGTCGAAGTCGATCGTCGCGAAGTCGAGCACTGAACTGACGAGGATGACGCCGTTGACGACCAGCGCATGCTCGCTCTGCAGGTGGTCGGCCAACGCCGCCGCACGCAAGGTGCCATAGGACTCACCGGCGAGGAACTTCGGTGAGAGCCACCGGTCGTGGCGAGTGGTCCAGAGCCGGATCAGTTCCCCGACGCTGGCGAGGTCGGCCGCGAAGCCGTGGTAGTCCTTCGGCGTGCCGCCTTCGACGGCGCGCGAGTAGCCGGTGGACACCGGATCGATGAACACCAGGTCGGAGTCCGCCAGCAGCGACTGCGGGTTGTCGAGCAGGCCGTACGGCGGCGGGGTGAGCGCACCGACGTCGCCAGAGTCGACCCGGCGCGGCCCGAGCAGCCCGAGGTGCAACCACACCGAACTCGACCCGGGGCCACCGTTGAACGCGAACGTCACCGGGCGCCGCGCGCCGGGGGGCGCGTCGGCGACGTAGGACGTCATCGACATCTCCGCCTTGGCCCGGTGCCCGGTGAACACTCCGTTGTCGAACACCTCCTCGCGCAGCACGACCCGACCGGTGGTCGCGGCATACCGGATGCGGCGCCGTCCCACCGCGAGCACGTGCTGCGTCGTCACCAGGTCGTCGACGGGCGCGGCCGGAGCGGTGGCGCGGCCGTCGTCAGATGCCGTCACCGCCGAGTTGCCGGGGTCGTCGGGGGGCGTGTCGGTGCTCGGCTTCGCCATGAAGCGACCCTAAATGACCAGGTCGCCCAGGGCGCGATGTCGCACTGCCGCAGCCCTGCTGCGCAGCGCCCGGACTCCCTGACACCGCGGTGGAGAGTCCGCGCCGACCCGCGAACGTGGCCGGTCCGACTCGCGAACGTGGAGACGAAGCACCGGTCAGAAGGTGCGACGTCACCGACGTTCGCACTCGTAGGCTGTGAACCCATGAACGAGCCGAGCGAGTATCGCGGATCTGCCCTCGTCGTGACCCGCCACGGCGGGCGGGAGGTGCTGGCCGTACAGGACCGCCCGACACCCGAGCCGGGCCCCGGCGAGGTGCTCGTCGAGGTGGCCGCGGCCGGGGTCAACTTCATCGACGTCTACCAGCGCGAGGGCACCTACCCCGGGGAGACCCCATTCGTCGCAGGAAACGATGGCGCAGGCGTGGTGCGTGCCGTGGGCGCCCGAGTCGAGACGGTTCGAGTCGGCGACCGGGTGGCCTGGCCGCACGGGCTCGGCAGCGCCGCCCGGTTCTGCCTGCGGCCGGCACCGTCGCTGGTCGCCATCCCCGACGAGGTCGACCTCGAGGTGGCAGCCGCGGTGATGCTCCAGGGCCTGACCGCGCACTACCTGGTCACCAGCAGTTATCCAGTGGCCGATGGCACCACAGCGCTCGTCCACGCCGCGGCTGGTGGGGTCGGGCAGCTGCTCGTGCAGCAGGTGCGCCACCGCGGCGGCAGGGTCATCGCCACCGCGGGCGGCCCGGAGAAATGCGGCATCGCCCGCCGGCTCGGCGCCGAGGAGGTGATCGACTACCGGGCGACCGACACCCCCGAGAACCTCGCGACCGCGGTGCGTCAGGCCACCGAGGGCCGCGGTGTCCACGTCGCCTACGACGGAGTCGGTCAGGACACCTTCGACGCTTCCCTCGGCGCGTTACGGCGGCGCGGCACGCTGGTGCTGTACGGC
>JBOFJB010000336.1:0-9186 GCA_051650465.1 Dermatophilaceae bacterium
GTGTGCCGTTCAACATCGCCTCGTACGCGCTGCTGACGATGCTGGTCGCCCAGCAGTGCGGCCTACGGCCGGGCCATTTCGTGCACACCCTCGGCGACGCGCACCTGTACTCGACCCATGTCGAGCAGGCCCAGGTGCAACTGGGCCGCGAGCCGCTGCCGCTGCCGACGATGCAGATCGCCCACCGGGACTCGCTCGACGACTACGACCTCGGCGACTTCGACGTGGTCGGGTACCAGGCGCATCCGTCGATCAAGGCCCCGATCGCCGTCTGAGAGAGGCGGTTTCGTCGATGGCGCCGGTGACTCTCATCGCGGCGGTGGCCCGGAACGGCGTCATCGGCGCCGGTAACGCGATGCCCTGGCATCTGCCCGAGGACTTCGCGTACTTCAAGCGGATGACGATGGGTCACCCACTGCTCATGGGCCGGCGCACGTTCGACTCGATCGGGCGGGTGCTGCCCGGGCGGCGAACCGTCGTCATCACGCGGCAACCCGCCTGGAGCCACCGCGGGGTCGAGACCGCGCACTCGGTCGCTGAGGCGCTCACGCTCGCGGGCCCGGCCGGCGAGGTATTCGTCGCCGGAGGTGGCCAGGTGTACGCCGAAGCGATGCCGGTCGCGGGCCGATTGCTCGTCACCGAGGTCGATCTCGAGCCCGAGGGAGACGTGCGGTTCCCCGAGATCGACCCGGCGGTCTGGCGCGAGACCGCCCGTGAGCCCCGCGACGGGTTTGCCTGGGTCACCTACCTGCGCCGTTGACCGAGGTGGCGGCGTCCGAGTACGGGCGTCGACTGGCTCGGTAAGGTCGCCCGCGTGTCCGCCCACGATCACGATCACGAGCAGGCTGCCGATGCCAACGTGCGCGCCGCCCGCCCGAACGACGCACCGGCGGTCGGGCTCGTGCAAGCCGTGGTCTTCCAGGAGATGTACGCCGGGCGGGTTCCGGATGCCGTGCTCGGCGCCTTCGAGCCGGACGCCTTCACGCGAGGATGGCGAGCGGGCCTGGCGTCGCCGCCGCCCGGCGTGCACCGGCTGCTGGTCGCCTGCGCGGGCGAGCAGGTCGTGGGCGTGGTCGCGGTCGGGCCGGCGCAAGACCCGGACGCCGGGACGACGCAGGGCGAGGTGACCCTGCTGGCGGTCCACCCCGGCGCCCGTCGGCACGGCCATGGGTCACGGCTGGTCAATGCCGCGGTCGACGTGCTGCGCGAGGCCGGAGCCGAGGGGGTGACCGCCTGGCTGCTCGCCGACGACGAGGCGTCCCGGGCGTTTCTCGTCGGCTCTGGTCTCACCCCGGACGGCGCCTATCGCGACCGCGTCGTGTCCGATGACGGTGGCACGCTGCGCGAGGTGCGGCTCACCGCGCGGCTCGACGGCGCGGCATCCGGCCGGTGAGCGAGCCGGTCGACCCGGCGCGTCGTGGGGAGGTGACCCGGCAGGCGCTGTCCGTCGGGGCCGCCACCAGCGCCTACGGCATCTCCTTCGGGGCGCTCTCGGTCGCGAGCGGGCTCGATGTGTGGCAGACCCAGGCACTGTCGTTGCTGCTTTTCAGCGGAGGGTCGCAGTTCGCCCTCGTCGGCGTCCTCGGCGCGGGTGGTAGCGGGGCAGCCGCAGTGGCCACCTCCACGTTGCTCGGGGTACGCAACGGGCTGTACGCGCTGCAGACCTCGCGGTTCCTCGGCGTGCGTGGCCTACGTCGTTGTGGCGCAGCGCAGTTGACCATCGACGAGTCGACCGCGGTGGGGGTCGCCCAGCCCGAGGAGCCGCTGCAGCGGCGCGGGTTCTGGCTCACCGGCATCGCGGTGTTCGCCGGATGGAACCTCATGACCCTCGTCGGCGCGCTCCTCGGTGCCGCGGTCGGCGACCCGAGAAGCCTCGGGTTGGATGCCGCCGCGGCCGCTGCCTTCGCGGCGCTGCTCTGGCCGCGGCTGCGCGGCCGCGACGCCGCGGCGACCGCCGCGCTTGCCGCGGTCGTGGCGCTGCTGGCGAGCCCGGCCATGCCTGCCGGAGTGCCCGTCATCCTCGCCGCGGTGGCCGCAGTCGCGGTCGGCCTGCGGCCTCGGGGACGCGACGCCGAGGTCGAGCGGAGTGCGCCGCCCGGACCGGACCCGACGTCGTGAGCACCTGGGTGACGGTGCTGCTCGCCTGCGCCGCCGCATACGCCCTGAAACTGGCCGGCTATCTCGTGCCCGCCTCGTGGGTCGAGGGCGAGCGGCGCTCGCGGGTGATGACGCTCGTGCCGGTCGCACTGCTGACCGGCCTGGTCGTGGTGCAGACGTTCACCGACCGTGGCGGGGCGCTCGTCATCGACGCCCGCGCGGCGGCTCTGCTCGCCGCGGTGGTGCTGCTGGTGTTGCGGGCGAACTTTCTCGTGGTGGTCGTCGGTGCCGCCGCGGTCGCCGCGCTGCTGCGGGCCGCCGGCTGGTCGTGACCTGCCGCCGGCTTCGTCGCGCCGGCTCGGTGCTGGTTCCCACCGCAGAGGTTCTCGCCGCACAAGTTGGCACCGGCGCCGCCCGAGTTCTCACCGAAATTTCAGCCCAAAGAGGTCGACGGCCGCGGGTCGGCAGGTCACCATCGAGCCCATGAACTCCGCCGCCGAGCCGCATCCGCGTCGCCCCCTGCCTCACCAGCCAATCTCCCGTCATGGAGGAGTGGCCTCATGAAGGTCGGCATCCTCGCCATCGATAGCCGCGGCGGCGTGCAACCGCTGCTCGCCCTCGGCACAGCACTGCGCGACGCCGGCCACGAGGTTCGGATGCTGGCCCCGGCCGAGTTCAACGAACTCGTCACCGCAGCCGGGGTCGAGTTCGCGCCGATCGCGCTCGACGTCAAGGGCCTCCTCGAGCGCCGGGAGGGCTCGGGCCTCGGCAGCCGCCGCGACCAGATCCGGATGGCCCGTGAGGAACTGCCTGGCCTGATCGCCGGCTGGATGCGTGACGCACTGCCCGCGCTCGACGGTGTCGAGATGATGCTGACCGGGCTCGGCGGGCGGATGGTGGCGCGCGCGGTCGCCGAGCGGCTCCGGGTGCCATGCGTCGACGTGATCCTCCAGCCGGTCGGACCGCCGACCAGCGAGTTCCCCGGTGTCTTCCTGCCCCACCCGCCGCGGTGGCTCGGCGGCGCCGGCCGGTGGGCGAGCCACGTCGCGACCAACGCGATGATCACCTTGCCCGTCCGGCGCGCCGTCGCCCGGGCCCGGGTGGAGACGCTCGACCTGCCACCGTCGCCGGCCCCCGACGACGACACACCAGTGCTCTATGGATACAGCCCGGCGCTCATTCCCCGCCCACGCTCGTGGGGCACCCGGCGGCACGTCGTCGGCTACTGGACGATGCCGCTGGATGACGGTTGGCAGCCACCGGCCGCTCTGGCCGAGTTTCTCGAGCAGGGGCCCGCACCCGTGTGCATCGGCTTCGGCAGCATGCCGGCGAAAGACCCCGAACGGCTGGCGCACCATGCCGTCGAGGCGGCGCGCCGAGCGGGCCACCGCACGGTGTTGCTCTCCGGGTGGGCCGGGCTCGACATCGCCGACGCCGTCGACGTGCACGTCGAGCCGTCCGTGCCGCACGAGTGGCTCTTCCCGCGGACCGCCGCCGTGGTCCACCACGGCGGGGCGGGCACCACCGGGGCGGCCGTGCGGGCCGGCGTACCGTCCGTGGTCGTCACCTGGGGAGCGGACCAACCGTTCTGGGCGTCCCGGCTGGCCCACGCCGGTGTGGCCGCGCCGCCGATCGACCATGACGACCTCGACACCGACCGACTCGCCGCGGCGCTCATCCTGGTGACGACGGACGACGCGATGCGGGAACGCGCGCGGCGGCTCGGTGAGCGAGTGTCGGCCGAGCAGGGTGAACAGGCCGCCCTCGACGCGCTCACCTCCGCCGGCCTGCTGCGCTAGGCCGGTGCTCGTCATCCGGAGGCGGGGCGGCTCACCCGCGAGCCTCCGGATGACGAGCACCAGCACGACCCAGCCAGGCTTTGGGATCTCCACGACGAGAGCCGCGGCGGCAACGCGCGCCGCTCTCAGGTGATGCCCAGAACTGGTCAGCGCCCGGAGCCGGCAGGCAGGCCGCGCCGTCGCCAAGAGAGGCAGAGCACCGCAATGACCGGGAGCATGACGAGCCACCAGTTCGTATGCCAGTTCGTCCCCGTCGGCAGTTCGCGCACCCATGCCGAGCGCGGCCACACCTGTTGCGCGACCACGACCAGGGCAAACGTCGCCGGTGCAGCGACCACCGACCAGGCACCGCCCAGGAGGTAGAACACCAGGTACGACGACGCCATGGACAGGACGACCACTCCACCCAGACCGATGGATGACGGCACCTCGACACCCGAGTGAAGCCGTGACGCGACTGCACGCCAAGCGCCCAAGACCAGTAGGGGGCCCGAAAAACTCGCCGCAGTGATAGCACAATGGACGCGTGCTGCGCGGTGACCTGCGATTAACTCGCAGCCGCCGAAACGCGGGCGTGACATATATGGAAGAAGGCTCGCTAGTGCGAGACTGAACACCTCCCCAGAACCGACACCTCGTGGACCGTTCTGTGAGATAGTGCTGACGCCGATGGCAATGTCTGGGATGAGAACGGCACCGAGAATGGCGAAGACCGTACATCCGGCGACCGGCACGACCCCGCGCGCGTGACCCAGCCCGAAAATCATCTTGTATCTCACGTCGTGCCGATTTCGGTCACCGAACAGTCCGCCACTGCTGCCGCATTCTCGGCCATGAAATCCCGGAACCTTTTCGCGTCCATCGCGGCGACGGCCTCGACCGCTCGGGGGTTGCCGCCCGTCCCTTCAGCCGGGAAAATCTCAGCCGCTTGCGGAAAGCCCGCGTTCACGAGAGCCCGCCGAACCAGGGCGGCATTCGCGTCGTACGCGGCTCTGGATTTTCCCGAGCAACTCAGCATCACCGTTCCTTCGACGATCTGGTCGGCGAACTGGTCAGGGATCGTTCGCACTGCGAATGTAGGGTCCAGTGGCGTGAGATTGACCCGAACGATCGCCTCGCCGGGGGCCGCACGATCAGCGTTGAAAACACTCTCGTCAGTCACCCGGGTGAGCACCGAACCGAGACCGGCGCCGTCAAGACGCCGCACCACATCGCGGAGGTCGTCGTCACTACGAGAGAGTGCGGGATGCGTGCATATCACGACGTCAGCCACCGTCGAGCACCGCGCAACGGCCGATCGGTCGACGACGTAGAACTCCGGCCGCCAGGCGAACGCGACCACCACCAGAGTCGCCGTCACCGCGAGCACCACTCCCGCGTCTCGATACGCCTCAGTCGACGTCACGCCGCCCCGCGACCGCCACGCGGACGCGGCTGTCGCACCTAGCCACATCACGGCGCTCACTCCGACCACGGTGAACACCGTCGTCGTATTGGAGAGTTCGAACCGTGGGATGGCGGTGACGTGCCGTAACGGCAGGAACAGGGCCGCCGGCCTGCCCAGGTCCGGCATCGGCAGCACGAGGACGACGAAACTCACCACGCCGACGACCGGGGCTACGGCCAGATGCCCGGCCGCCGCGCCAGCGCAGTAGCCGCAGGTGACCAGGAGAACCACACCCAGCACGCCGACCACGACATCCCCAACCGCGAGATGGCCGTAGGTCGCGCCGCGGGTCGCGATCACCACCGACGGTGCAAGACCGACGGACCACCCGAGGGCACCGACCCCGCCGAGGGGCACCGACTGTCGCAGCAGGAGGGCCCAGCCGAGACGAGGCTGTTGGGGGCCTACCAGTGGCGACCTGCTCGGAAACAGGAGAGCCGCACCGGCTGCGGCCACGGCCGCGGCGACCGCACCGGGTACCCAGAGCGCCTCGTGCCAGGCCGACGAGTACGCCGACCAGGTGGGGTAGGCATGTGTCCGCAGCCGCCGGGACGCCATCAGGCCACCGACCAGCATGGTGACAAAGACCACCGCCGGGAAGATGCGGGGAAGCGGCCATCCCGGTCGCGTCGTCACTGCCGCTCCAGGGAGGACACGAAGTGGTCGTAGCCGCGTTCGAACGCGGAACCCGGCCGGTCGATGTCGCTGCCGACACCGACGCCCTCCGCCAGTTCGGCTACTGACCCGCTGAAGCGGACCTGCCCGCCGACCAGCACGCCGACCGAGTCCGCGAGGTGCTCGACATCCTCCGTCAGATGCGTCGAGAGAAGCACCGAACGCTCGGCGCCCAGCCTGCGGATCGCGTCGCGAACACGCAACCGTTGCCCCGGGTCAAGCCCGGCCGTCGGTTCATCGAGGATGAGCACCGCAGGCTCATGCACGACGCCGACGGCGATGGCCACTCGTTGACGCTGACCACCGCTCAAGGTGCGAATGCGCCGATCGGCGAGGTCCGCGATGTCGAGCATCGCGAGGGTGCGGGTCACCTTTCCGCCGGCTGCTTCTCCCCCAACTCCGTTGAGCCAGGCCGCGTACTCGACGGCATCGACCACCCGGCAGATATCAGGAAGTTCCGGGCGCTGCGGTACGTAGCCGACGGTGCCCACCGAGCCACCCTCCGACACTGGCCTGCCCATCACCCGAACCACGCCGACCCGCGGTTTCGCGAGACCGACGATGCACCGAATCAGCGTGGTCTTTCCCGCACCATTGGGCCCGAGCAGCGCGGTAACGCCGCGCCCGATCGACCAGGAGGCGCCGGAGAGTACCCGGCGCCTCCGGTAGGCGAACGTGACGTCGCTGATATCGACCGTGTGAGTCATGATTTCCATTCTACGTCAGGCCGACGTCCGTTATCTTCGGGTCGTTAGCAGCGTTCGCGAGAAGACGACTCGATGCTCGCGCCACTACTCGAACTGAATCGGGAATAGTAGGTACCCGCGCCATTCCCACACGATCCGTTGACATTGGCGACACCAGCCAGAAAGGTTCTTGACCCGACAGTATCGTCAGGAAGAAGGCCCGCTCTCCGCTCGATCACCCTTCCGGTCCCGGAGATCCTGTTGCTACAACCCACACGGCCCTGATTGGAATTGTTGTTGACGTCCGGGGGTTCGGCCAGCAGAGCGCAGGCCCGTGCCACCGGGGCGGCCGCTATCGCTGTTCCGGAACCGGCGAGAACCATCAATGCACCGACACCCAGTACGAGAATCTTCTTCATGGTTTCGTGCCTCCCTAACTCTGTCTGACTCGTCCCAAACGGACGAGCCGAGATGGAGCCTAGATGGAGCCGCAACTTATAGACTGTGCCGGAGCGTTTCAGCACCCCAGATGCTTCAGTGAGGCTTTCTCACCAGCGGCCTCGTTGCATGTTGGTGAGCAGGGTGTCGGAGTTCACGACGCCGACCCTTGACCGGGACGTGGATGCCGACCCCGCCTCCGATGTACCTCTTGTCGGCCAGGTCCGGTAGGCCATCCACGACAGCCGCGTACCGGGCCGGGAGGGCGTGAGCACGGGCAGTGGTGACGTCGTCGACGCTGCCCGGTTCGACTGGGGAGACTCACACCTGGATGCCGGTGGGTTCGGTGACCAGTTGGACGTCCCCTCCTTGGCAGTGGTGCTTTGCTGACGCCGGTCGTCACGGCCTGCGGGTGACCGCTCGGTCATCGGCGCCGGAGGCAGCCCAGGTGCCCAGACGCCACTCGAGGTGACCTGGATCGGGCGTCAGACGGGTCGGTCGCTCACCGCGAGGCGGGCCCCGAGAACCACCAGCACGCTCCCGGTCAATGCCTCCAGCCGGCGGCGGACCACCGACCGACGGAACCAGGTCGACGCGCGAGCCACCCCGAGCGCGAGCAGCGCGTAGAGCAGCGTCTCGACCGCCACCTGGAGCAGCCCGAGCACGGCGGTGGCCCGGAACAGCGGCTGGCCATCCGGCACGAACTGCGGATACAACGCAAGGAGGAAAAGCGCCGCCTTCGGGTTGGCCATCTGGATGACGAAGCCCTCGCCGGCGGCCCACCACCGGCCACGGGGTGCGGCGGCGAACCGCGGCCGGCTCACTGCGTCACCCGCATCGAACTCGCCCGGCGCGCGGCGTTGACGCCACCACGACAGCCAGGACCGGACGGCGAGGTAGCCGAGCACGCTGCATCCGACGGCCTTGAGCACGAGATAGCCGGCCCCCGACGCCGCGACGACCGCGACCCCCGACGCGACGAGCAGTGCCCAGGCGTACAGCCCCAAGCCGGACCCGACGACGGTGGCCAGCCCGTAACTGAGGCCGCGCAACGCCGTCCGGCGGACGACGAGCGCGAACACCGGGCCGGGTGTCGCACTGATGACGACGACGGCGAGCAGGAAGGCCGGCAGGCTGGTCACGAGGTCCACCCGCCGATCATCGCAGGTGCGGCTCGCTCCCAGCGTGGTCGCCGAGGCGGCAGGCCGCACGACCATGCGGTCCTCAGGCCGTCGCCGGACGCGCCAGCCGAACGGCCACCACCTCCCAGACGTCGGGGTCGACGCCGAGCCCGAGGTGGCTGCTCGGTACCTCGACGTGCTCGATGTGGGTCGAGGCGCGGTCGAGGCAGGCCCGCCAGGCCACCACACCGTCGCGCCGCGAGAGGATCGCCGTCATCGGTACGCCGATCGGGGCGTCGCGGTCGAGCTGGTCGACGAGGTCGACGATGCGCGCACACTCCTCGGGCCCAAAGGCACTGGCGCCGACCGTGTGGGCCGGTCCTCCGACCGCCGGGGTGCCGTAGGTGACGACTCGGCGCACCGCGCTCGGCACCTGGCGGGCCACCTCACGAGCGATGAGCCCGCCGAGACTCCACCCGACCAGTGAGACCGGACCGACCGAGGCCCGAAGGTCGTCGACAACCGTGGCGAGCTGTTCGGCATCCTTCTCGGGTGTTCCACCGTTCACGCCGAAACCCCAGGGCCGGGCGTCGTAGCCGAGCGCGCGAAGGTAGGTGCGCATCGGCCAGGACACCGCCTCGGGCGCCTTCCATCCCGGGATGTCGATGACCACGTGCCCGTCGCCACGGGGCACCTGCCGGAGCCGCCGCACCGCGGCAGGGTGGCGAAGGGCCACCGCGAGTCCGAGCGCCTCACGGACCGGGCGGACCGCGGGTGGCCCGTCGGGAGGGAGGAGGAGAGCAGCCCGTCGGCCGGCCGAGCGCGAGTGGACAGGCCGACGATCTGAGTAAGGTTGGGCACAGTCAGAGTATGGCTGACTTATGCAGACAATATCTAGGGGATGACGTGTTCGACCGGGAAGC
>JBOFJB010000337.1:0-6460 GCA_051650465.1 Dermatophilaceae bacterium
TCGAGAAGATCACCGATCGGCTCAACCCGCGGCTCCAGGTCGACGGCATTCTCGCGACGATGTACGACGGCCGGACCCTGCACTCTCGGGAGGTCGTTGCCAGCGTCGTCGATCACTTCGGCGACCGGGTCTTCCACACCGTCATCTCGCGCACCGTCAAGTTCCCCGACGCGACGCTCGCGGCCGAGCCGATCACCACTTACGACGCCACCCACAAAGGGGCCGACGCCTACCGCCAACTCGCCCGAGAGTTGGTCGCGCGGGGCGGGGCGGCCTGACCGGTATGACGACGCCCCCCGAGATAGCCGGGGGTGAGGCGCCCACGCCGGCGCACGACCAGATCGTGCCAGGCGGTGTCCTGACCCGGCGTGCGCCGGCCGCGGTGTTCGAGGTCAACCTCGGCGTCTTCACCGGCCCGTTCGAACTCCTCCTCGGCCTCATCGGCAAACACGAACTCGACATTACCGAGATCGCGCTCGCCACAGTCACCGACGAGTTCATCGCGCACATCCGGGCGGCTCGCGACACCGACGCCGGCTGGGACCTCTCCCAGGCGTCGGAGTTCCTCGTCGTGGCCGCGACCCTGCTCGACCTCAAAGCGGCCCGCCTGCTGCCGCATTCCGGACCTGACGACGAGGACGACCTGGCCCTCATCGAGGCCCGGGACCTGCTGTTCGCCCGGCTGCTGCAGTACCGCGCGTTCAAGGACATTGCCGGCACCTTCAGCCATCGGATGGCGACCGCAGGCCGTCGTCACCCCCGGGCGGTCGCCCTCGAACCGCACCTCGCGGCGTTGCTGCCCGAACTGGTCATGACCGTGACGCCTGACCAACTCGCTGTACTCGCCGCCCGGGCGTCGACGCCGAAGGCAGCACCCACAGTGGGATTGGCGCACCTCCATGCACCGGCCGTATCCGTGCGCGACCAGGCAACCGTCATCGCCCGTCGGCTACGCCGCGACCGCGTCGCGTCCTTTCGTGCCTTGGCCGCCGACGCGGATTCCACCGTCGTGGTGGTGGCCCGCTTCCTCGCGCTCCTGGAAATGTTCCGCGACGGTTGGGTGGCCTTCGAGCAGGCCGAGGCGCTCGGCGAACTGAGCGTGCGCTGGACCGGAGCCGAGGACGGCGACATCACTATTGGCGACGAGTTCGACGACCCCCTGCCGGGCGATACCCCGAAACCGTCCAGCGAGCCGCCACCACCCCCCGCCAAGGAGCAGTCGTGACGACCATCCCCGCTTCCACTGACACCCCACCGGTGACAGCCACCGCAGCCCTCTCCGAGGAGCCTCCAGATCAACTTGCCTTCGATGTCGCGGACTTTCCCGGCGGCATCCCCGGGGCGGTAGAGGCGGTCCTCATGGTGACTGACGAGCCGGTGACCGCGACATCTCTCGCCACGGCTGTCGAGCAACCGGTCGCCGATATCGAGGCCGTGCTCGCCGGCCTCGAGGCCGGCTATGCCGCCCAGAACCGCGGGTTCACTCTGCGGGAGGTAGGCGGCGGATGGCGGATGTACAGCCGGCACGAATATGCCCCCGTGGTCGAACGGTTCGTTCTCGACGGCCAGCAGGCGCGGCTCACCCAGGCCGCCCTGGAGACCCTGGCCGTCATCGCCTACCGGCAACCGGTTTCCCGCTCTCGGGTGGCGGCGGTCCGGGGGGTCAACGTCGACGGCGTCGTCCGGACCCTGCTCACCCGCGGCCTTGTCGAAGAGGTGGGTCGGGACGAGGAGTCGACCGCGACCCTGTACGGCACCACATCGATGTTCCTCGAACGGCTCGGTCTCGGCAGCCTCGACGAGTTGCCTGCTCTGGCGCCGTACCTCCCGGAAGTCGATGCGCTCGATGAGATTGTCGACGGGGTGCGCCGGTGACCCCACCACCAGCGAGCGGTCGCGGGTCATCCGGCCGCGGTGCGGGTCGTCCCCGGCCTCGAGGGCGTGCGGGGGACACCGCCGACCCGGCGCGCGGAAGCGGTCGCCAAGGAGGCCGCGGGACGACCCGGCCGAGCCAGCCGACTCGGCCGAAGTCCGTACCGCAGCGTGCCGCCGTCGACGTCCACGACCCGGATGGTGTGCGGCTACAGAAGTTGCTGGCCAGCGCCGGTGTGGGGTCACGGCGAGTGTGCGAGAACCTCATTGCGGCCGGCCGGGTGGCGGTCGACGGACAGGTGGTCACCGAACTCGGGGTGCGGATCAAGCCGACCCAGGTGGTCCATGTCGACGGCGATCGGGTTCAACTTGACGAGTCCAGGGTGTATCTCGCGTTCAACAAGCCACTCGGTGTCGTCACCACGATGAGCGACGAATTCGGTCGCACCGACATCGGTGACTTCGTCGGCGGTCGCAAGGAGCGGCTGTTCCACGTCGGACGGCTCGACACCGACACCGAGGGACTGCTCGTCCTCACCAACGACGGCGAGTTGGCTCACCGGCTGCAGCACCCGCGCTACGGCGTGCTGAAGACCTACCTCGCACAGGTGCCCGGGCCGGTGCCGCGCGACCTTGGACGGCGGCTGCGCGACGGTGTCGACCTCGAGGACGGTCCGGTCGTGGTCGACTCGTTCCGGATCGTGGACTCCGCGCCCGGTAAGGCGCTTGTCGAGGTGATTCTCCACGAGGGCCGCAAGCACATCGTGCGCCGGCTCCTCGCCGAGGTGGGGCACCCCGTCACGTCGTTGGTGCGTACTCAGGTTGGGCCGGTGCGCCTCGGCGACACCAAGCCGGGCCGCTGGCGCCGCCTCAGTGGGCTCGAGGTGGCTGCCCTGTACCGGGCGGCCGACTCGTGAGGCGGGTGCACGTCGTCGGCGCAGGCCTGCTTGGCACGAGTGTCGGGTTGGCCCTGAGCCGCCTCGGCGACGACGTCACACTCGAGGATGCCGTGCCCACCCACGCAGCGCTGGCTCGCGACCTCGGCGCTGGGCGCCTCACGGACGCTGTCGGTAGTGCCGTTGCCGAGCCCGAGATCGTCGTTGTCGCGACCCCGCCCGACATCACTGCGGGCTGCGTCATTGCCGCGCTGTCGCGCTTCCCCGGCGCGGTCGTCACTGATGTCGCGTCGGTGAAGGGCGCAGTCGTGGCCGGGGTGCGTTCGGCGGGCGCCGACATCACCCGCTATTGCGGCTCGCACCCGATGGCTGGGCGAGAGCGCTCGGGCGCGGTTTCCGGCCGGGCCGACTTGTTCGACGGTCGAGCCTGGGTCCTCACCCCGACACCCGAAACCGCGCCCACTGCCGTCGATGCGGTGGCCGACCTTGCCCGTGCGACCGGTGCGGCGGTTGTGGTCTTGCCGCCTGAGCAGCATGATGCCGCGGTCGCCGCGGTCTCGCACGTGCCGCAACTCGCGGCCAGCCTGGTCGCCGCCCGGCTCGAAGGGCTCGATGACGCCGCGCTGGCGCTCGCTGGGCAGGGGCTACGCGACGTCACCCGGATCGCTGCCGGCGACCCGCACCTCTGGACCCAGATCCTCGCCGCGAACGCCCCGGCAGTGCGGACGGTGCTGCTCGGGATCGCAGCAGACCTCAGTCGGGTCGTCGATGCCCTCACCGCGATCGAAGCGTCCTCGGACGCACCCGGGGCCCGCGGCACGATCGCCACGACCATCGCTGCCGGCAACGCGGGGCAGGCCCGCATCCCGGGCAAGCACGGTGCGGCGCCGACGGCATACGCCACGGTGCGGGTACTCGTGCCGGACGAGCCCGGCCAGCTCGGCAAGTTGTTCGCCGATATCGGGGCAGTCGGCACGAACATCGAGGAATTCCACCTGGACCACGGGCTGGGTGTGGCGTTCGGGCTCGCCGAGGTCGAGGTGCTTTCCGGTGCGGCAGCGGCTCTCGAGCAGGCGTTGGGCCATCGGGGCTGGCGTATCCACGGCTGAGCCCGACATCTAGGCTCGTCACTCATGACCTCGTCGCTCACGATCGCCATCGACGGCCCCTCCGGCTCGGGTAAGAGCAGCGTGTCGCGAGCCGTGGCGGCCCGGCTCGGCATCGGCTATCTCGACACGGGCGCGATGTACCGGGCGCTCACCTGGCAGTGTCTCGAGCGCGGCACCGACCTGGCCGACTCGGCTGCCGTCGCGGATGCCGCCCGCAACCTCCCGCTCGTGCTCGGCACCGACCCGGGCGCGCCCACCGTGACCGTCGGCGGCGCGGACGTCACGGCCGCCATCCGCACTACCGAGGTGAGCAGCGCCGTGTCCCGGGTGGCCACCAACCTCGAGGTACGCCCGGTCCTCCAGCGGCTGCAACGCGACCTCATCGTGCGCATCGGCGAGGAGACCGGCGGTGTGGTGGCTGAGGGGCGCGACATCACCACCGTGGTCGCGCCGGACGCTCGGGTGCGCGTCCTGCTCACGGCGTCGCCCGAAGCGCGGCTGCGGCGCCGGTCGACCGAACTGCACGGCCACGCTGACGAGACGGCGGTCGAGGCAACCCGCGACCAGGTGATACGCCGCGACCGCGACGACTCCACGGTGTCGGCGTTCACCGTGGCCGCCGAGGGGGTCGAGTTGGTCGACACCTCCGAGCTCGACTTCGAGGAGAGTGTCGAGGCGGTGCTCGACGTCGTTGCGGTCGCTACGGCCGAACCGGCCGGATGACGGCTGCGTCGCCTGACGCCGGGTGGCGCTGGCGGCATCCGGCGTGCGGGAGGATGGCGCGGTGAGTACTGAGGACCGCGCGACCCAGACCCAGGACCCGGCCGCGATCGAGCGCGCGCTACGGGCCGGGCTCGAGGATTTCGACCTGAGTGAGGAGGACCGCAGCCTCCTCGACCGAGGTGACGACGCGGCATCCGGGCAGGATGACGAGGGGCCGGCCCCCGTGGTCGCGGTCGTCGGGCGGCCGAACATCGGCAAGTCGACTCTTGTCAACCGCATCCTCGGGCGGCGGGAAGCCGTGGTCGAGGACGTTCCAGGCGTGACCCGGGACCGGGTTGCGTACGACGCCGACTGGTCCGGCCGGCGGTTCACCATTGTCGACACCGGTGGCTGGGCGGTCGACGCTACGGGCATCCACCTGCGGGTGGCCGAGCAGGCCGAGGTCGCGGTCGAGCTTGCCGACGCGGTGCTGTTCGTCGTCGACGCCGTCGTGGGGGCCACCGACGACGACGACGCCGTGGTGCGGCTGCTCCGCCGCTCGGGCAAGCCGGTGGTGCTGGTCGCGAACAAGGTCGACGACCAGCGCACCGAGGCCGACGCGGCAGCGTTGTGGAACCTCGGGCTCGGGCAACCGTGGCCGGTGTCGGCGTTGCACGGCCGGGGGAGTGGCGACCTGCTCGACGCGCTCCTCGAGGTGCTGCCCGAGACGTCGCAGGTCGGCGGTGCTTACGCGCCGGGGGGCCCCCGCCGGGTCGCCCTGCTCGGGCGGCCGAACGTCGGCAAGTCGTCGATGCTCAACAAACTGGTAGGCGCCCAGCGGGTGGTCGTCGATGACGTCGCCGGCACGACTCGTGACCCGGTTGACGAACTCGTCGAACTGGCCGGTCGCACCTGGCGGTTCGTCGACACGGCTGGCATCCGGCGCCGGGTCCACCAGACCCGCGGCGCCGACTTCTACGCGTCGCTGCGCACCCAGACCGCGCTCGAGAAGGCCGAGGTGGCGGTGGTGCTCGTCGCCGCCGCCGAGACGATCACCGAGCAGGACGTGCGCGTCATCCAACAGGTCATCGACGCTGGGCGGGCGCTCGTCATCGCGTACAACAAGTGGGATCTCACCGACGAGGAGCGCCGGCACTTCCTCGAGCGCGAGATCGAGCGCGACCTCGTCCAGGTGCTCTGGGCGCCGCGAGTCAACGTGTCGGCGCGCACCGGACGGCACCTCGAGAAACTGGTGCCGGCACTCGACGCCGCACTGGCGTCGTGGGAGACCCGCATCTCGACGGGCCGCCTCAACGCGTTCCTCGGCGAGGTGGTCGCGGCGCACCCGCACCCGGTCCGTAGCGGCAAGCAGCCGCGGATCCTTTTCGCGACCCAGGCAGGCACCCGCCCGCCACGGTTCGTGCTGTTCGCCTCGGGCTTCATCGAGGCTGGCTACCGCCGGTTCGTCGAGCGCCGGCTCCGCGAAGAGTTCGGCTTCACTGGCACTCCGGTCGAGATTTCGGTGCGGGTGCGGGTGCGCGAGAAGCGCTCGCGCCGTTGACGGTACGGCCGGCGACGCCCCGAGCCCTGCCACCCCATTCCGCAAGCCATGGCTCAACGGGACACCCCACCTATGCGACGTGTGCACAGTGCCATGCTCAGGACGCACGGATGACGACCGTCCCTGGCGATTCGGCCAGTTCGCCGCGGGTGGGATAATGTTTCGTCGCTCCCGCGAGGGGGCGAGCCACGGGCTGTGGCGCAGTTTGGTAGCGCACTTGACTGGGGGTCAAGGGGTCGCAGGTTCAAATCCTGTCAGCCCGACCAACCCGGCCCCGACCTGTTCACGCAGGTCGGGGCCCGTTGTCGTTCACGGCCCGA
>JBOFJB010000338.1:0-15650 GCA_051650465.1 Dermatophilaceae bacterium
CTCGCGGAAATGCCGCCGGACCGACTCCCAGGCGCCGCGCGCGGTGATGCCCATGGCCTTGTGGTCGTATCCGGCCGAACCGCCGGACGCGAACGCATCGTCCAGCCAGAAGTCGTAAGACCGGGCGACCGCGTTGGCGATGTCGGAAAAGGTCGCCGTGCCCTTGTCCGCAGCGACCACCAGGTAGGGGTCGTCAGCATCGTGGCGGACGACCCGGTCAGGCGGGACGACCTCACCGCCCACCCGGTTGTCGGTGACGTCGAGCAGGCCCGAGATGAACGTTCGGTAGGCAGCCCGCCCCTCCTCCAACCAGGCGTCCCGGTCGATGGCCGGGTCGGGCAACTGCTTGGGCACGAAGCCACCCTTGGATCCGGTCGGCACGATGACCGCGTTCTTGACCATCTGCGCCTTCACCAGGCCGAGGATCTCGGTGCGGAAATCCTCACGCCGGTCGCTCCACCGCAACCCGCCGCGCGCGACCGGGCCGAACCGTAGGTGCACTCCCTCGACCTGCGGGCTATACACCCAGATCTCGAACTGCGGCCTGGGGGCGGGCATGTCGGGCACCGCGCGCGGGTCGAGTTTGAGCGAGACGTGCGGCTGGTGCTCGGCACCGTCCCGCCCGCGCTGGTAGAAGTTGGTGCGCAAACCGGCCCGGACGACACCGAGGAAGGCCCGCACGATGCGGTCGTGGTCGAGCGACACGACCTCGTCCAGCGCCGCGACGACCCGAGCGGTGACGGCCTCCTCAGCTGCCGCGCGGCCGTCATCCGACGTGGCCCAGGTGCGCTCCGGGTCGAAACGCGTCTCCCAGAGTTCGACGAGGTCGCGGGCGATGCCGGGGTGGGCCACCAGAGCGTTCTCGAGGTAGCCCTGTGAATAGGTCGACCCGGTCTGCCGCAGGTACCTGGCGACGGTGCGCAGGATGACGACCTGCCGCCAGGTCAGCAGCGCCGCCAGGACGAGCCGGTTGAGTCCATCGGACTCGGCTCGGCCGTCCCATACCGCGGCGACGGCGCCCTCGAACAACTCGCGGAGCCGGTCGTGGGGGCAGGCGTCCCACACGGCTTGGTCCGGGACACGCAGCCCGAAATCGTAGACATGCAGCGTCACGCCATCTGCCCGACTGACCTCAAAAGGTTGTTCGTCGACGACCTCGACGCCCATATGGGAGAAGATCGGGAGGACGTCGGTGAGCGAGAGCGGGTCGACCCGGAACAACTTGAAGCGCCGGATCTCCGCGGGTGCGTCTGTCGGCCGGTACAGGGCGACACTGGTCCCGCGGTCGGGTCCGAGGCGGTCGAGGTGGTCGATGTCGGCGACGCCCTGGACGGTGCCGAAGACCTCCTCGTAGGCGGCGGAGAATGCCCGGCCGAAACGGTCGATGAGCCGGTCACCCTCTTCCTCTCCGCGAGCGGACCGCAGCGCGTCACCAAGCCGGTCGGACCAGGTGCGGCTCACCTCGACGAGCCGCTGCTCGAGGGTCTCCTGCTCCTCGCGGCCGAGGGTGCGGACGTGCCTGCCCCGCGGAACGCGCACGATGAACTGCAGCCGGGCGAGGGCGGACTCGCTGACCCGCGCGGAGAACTCGACATCCTCGCCACCGAAGGTGCTCTGCAGGACGTCGGCCATTCGGGTCCGGACCGTGGTGTTGTACCGGTCGCGCGGGAGGTAGACCAGGCAGGACGCGAAACGCCCATAGTCGTCCTCGCGGATGAACAGTTTCGTCCGTCGCCGCTCGTGTAGTTGGGTGACCCCAATGGCGGTCTCGAAGAGCTGGTCGACGTCAGCCTGGAAGAGTTCGTCGCGGGGGTAGGACTCCAACACCTCGAGCAGGTCCTTACCGGTGTGGCTGTCCGGTGCCACCCCGGACTGGGCCAGTACGGCGCGCGCCTTCTCGGCGACGACCGGCACCCGCATCACGGACTCGGTATAGGCGGTCGAGGCGTACAGCCCGAGGAAACGACGCTCGCCGACGACCGCGCCCGACTCGTCGTACTGCTTGACACCGATGTAGTCGAGGTGGGCCATGCGATGCACGGTCGAGGTCGAACTTGCTTTGGTGAGCACGAGCGGCCAGGCCTCGCGAGCCTTCACCGAAGCCTGTGGTGTCAGCCGCGGGCGGTCCTCGGCGCCCTGGTGGTCGACCCGCAACACCCCGAGTCCAGACCCGGCGACACCGGTGAGCACCTCACCGTCAGCGGCGCCCCCGAGGAGGTACTCGCGGTAACCGAGGAACGTGAAGTGGTCATCGGCCATCCAGCGCAGGAACCTGGCCGCGAGTTCAACCTGATCCGGGGCGACCCGAGCCGGTGGCGCACCCTCGAGTTCGGCGGCAAGCACCAGGCAGCGGCTGCGCATCCTCGGCCAGTCCTCCACCGCGACGCGCACGTCGTGCAGCACCTGGCGGATGCCAGCCTCGATCTCGGCGCGCTGTGCCGGCTCGCTCTCGCGGTCGACCGAGAGCAGCATCCAGGACTCGGCGAACTGCCCGCCGCCCGAACGGAAGCCGGCCGTGACGTCGACCGGGTCGACCCGGGCCAACCGTCCGAGCGCGTCCCGCGCGACGACCAACTGCGGGTGGACGATGAGGTGGATGTCGATGCCGCGCTGGACGAGCGCGCCAGTGACCGAGTCGACGAGGAACGGCATGTCGTCGGTGACGATCTGGATGACGGTCCGCGCACTGCTCCAGCCGTCGTTCTCGCTGGACGGGTTGAACACCCGCACGTTGGTGATCCCGGCCGCGCGCTGCCGAGCCAGGTCAAGATGGCTCCGCACGGCGGCGGCGGTCATCTCCACGCTCCGCGAGGTCAGTTCCTCGAGCGGGACGTACCGGAGATACCGGGCAACCAGGTGCGGCCAGGGATCGCCCGGCGCGGCGTGCTCGAACGCCTCGATGATGCTCGCCAGCACGGCGTCGCGGGTAGGGACGAGAGTGGTCGGCATGCTGCGGTGGCACTCCTTCGTCGCGGCTCACCCGAGAGCGGTCGGACACCTCGCTGTGCCCGCCTCCGACCTTATCCACTTCGTGCAGGTCCGGCGACGCCGGATGTGGCTCCTCTCGGTCCGCACTCACCACCGTCCTGCGGAGGGGTGCGGACCCTGCTGGTCAACCGGGTCAATGACCGCCCCTCCAGGGCTCGGCCGCGCGACACCGGGCCGGGCGGTGGGCGCGCTCGAGCCCGGGCTGTGGGTGACTCGGCGGCCGGATGACGCGACGCGCCTACCATGGGGACGTGCCTCGTGGTCCTGAGCCGGCGCGTGCTCGCGCGGCCCTCGCCTGCCTCGAGGGGCTGCGCGAGGTCACGGCCGTCGGCGAGGACGACGTGCTCGCCTGCCTGGTGATCGCCGGCGAGCCGGCACCGCAGCGCACCATTGACGACTGGCTCGACCAGGTCGCCGATACCCTCCGTGCGATCGGTGAGACGGTCGACGACCTCGCCCCCGTCCTGGCCCGCCACGCTGCCGACCCGAGCCTGCCCGGCTCGTTCGCGCGCGAACCGGACGACCACCAGGTCCACACCGGCTCCCAAGCGGACACCGTGTCATGAGCCAGGCGATGAACATCGTCCCTGGCGACCCGGGGTCGCTGTCGTCGTGTGCGGCCACCACGCGAGCCGTGGCAGCGCGGATGACGGCCCGCGCGGAGGACATCGACGGCGCGTGGAGCGGCATCCGCGAGGGCTGGCCCGGACCGTCGTCGGCGACCATCCGACGCCGCGGGGCCGCCCTCGCCACGGCCACCTCGAGTGCCGCCGCCGAGATCGACCGCATCGGCCTGGTGTTCCAGGAGTACGCCACCGACCTGGCCGAGTTGGTGGCCCGAGGCCGGGCACTCGCGGCGCGAGCGTCATCCGCGGGTCTGGAGATCCGCGACGGACGGGTCGTCCCGCCGTGGGGGGTCGTCGGGGAGGCCGATGCCACGACGGCACGCGAGCGTGCGGTGCTGGCCGACGCCCTACAAGCGGAACTCGAGTACGTGCTAATTCAGCACGGGCGCCGGCGGGATCGGTTGCTCACCGCGCTCAACGGTTCCACAGCGACACTCGCTCACCTGTCGCACGGCCTGCGCCACGGCTGAGCCCGGCTGCCCGCGGTCGAGCACACCCGGTTGCGCCACCTGGAAGTGAGAGGATCCCCGGCATGCGACTGACCCTCCGCGAGGAAATCCCGGCGAGCCCGGATGCCGTGTACGCAGTGCTCGTCGACCCGGCCTTCCACAACGCCAAGTGCTCGGCGACGAGCGACGGCGGCACGCACTCCGTCCAGATCACCGCGGGGGCCACCGGACATCGGGTACGGACCGCGCGAGACCTGCCTGCCACCGGCATCCCCGACGTCGCTCGATCGTTCGTCGGTGACCGGCTGACCGTCATCGAAGTTCTGGAGTGGGTCACCGATGATGCTGGCTACCGGGCGATCATCGACCTCCACGTCAAAGGCGCCCCGCTCACCCTCAAAGGCTCACTCGCGCTGACCGACTCGAACCCCGGGACGACCGAAAGCCTCGAAGCCGAACTGAAGTCAGCGGTCCCCTTCATCGGGGGAAAGATCGAGCAGTCGGCGGCCGGACCGATCCGGGCGGCCTTCGATGTCGAGATCACGCTGCTGCGCGAGTGGGTGACGCGTCAGCAGGGCTAGCCCATATGCGGGTAGGTATGGGTCGTGGGTGGGACGAGTGTCTCCTTGATCGACCGAGTGGAGGTCCAGCGCACGAGGTTGGCGACCGAGCCGGCTTTGTCGTTGGTGCCGGACGCGCGGCCACCGCCGAAAGGCTGCTGCCCGACGACCGCACCGGTGGGCTTGTCGTTGACGTAGAAGTTGCCGGCGGCGAACCGCAAGCGGTGAGTCGCCTCGGCAACGGCGGCCCGGTCCTGGGCGATCACCGCACCGGTGAGCGCGTACGGAGCGAAGGACTCCATCTGGTCCACCACCGCGCGGTACTGGCGATCCGGGAAGACATGCACAGCGAGGATGGGGCCGAAGTACTCGGTACGGAACATCTCGTCGGTGGGGTCGTCGCTGACGACGACCGTAGGCCGGACGAACCACCCGTCGGCGTCGTCGTAGGTCCCGCCGGCGACGACATCGAGATGCGGCGTCGCGTGCGCCCGGTCGATCGCCGTGCGGTGCTTGGCGAACGCGCGCTCATCGATGACGGCGCCCATGAAGTTCGCGAAGTCGGTCACATCTCCCACGCTGAGGGACTCGGTCGTGGCGACAAGACTCTCGCGCAGCCGTTTCCACACCGACCGTGGAACGTAGGCACGGCTCGCAGCCGAGCACTTCTGACCCTGGAACTCGAATGCGCCGCGGACCAGCGCGGTACGGAGCACGTCGACATCCGCACTCGGGTGGGCAAGCACGAAGTCCTTGCCGCCGGTCTCGCCGACGATCCGCGGGTAGTGCCGGTAACGAGTGAGGTTCTCGCCGATCTGCCGCCACAGATGCTGGAACGTCGGCGTCGAGCCGGTGAAGTGCAGTCCGGCGAGTTCCGGATGGGCCAGCACGACGTCCGACACCGCGATACCGTCCCCGGCGACCAGATTGATCACACCTGGCGGAAGCCCGGCCTCTTCGAGCAACTCCATGGTCAGTTGGGCGGCGAGTTGCTGGGTCGGTGACGGCTTCCACACCACGGTGTTGCCCATCAACGCCGGAGCGGTGGGCAGGTTGCCGGCGATCGCGGTGAAGTTGAACGGGGTCACCGCGTAGACGAAACCCTCGAGGGAGCGGTGGTCGCTGCGGTTCCACACCCCGGCCGAGTTCGCCGGTGGCTGCTCCTCGAGGACCTGCCGGGCAAAATGCACGTTGAACCGCCAGAAGTCGACGAGTTCGCAGGCGGCGTCGATCTCGGCCTGGTAGGCGGTCTTGCTCTGACCGAGCATCGTCGCAGCGTTCAGCCGGGCCCGCCAGGGCCCGGCGAGCAGGTCGGCCGCCTTAAGGAATACCGCGGCCCGGTCGTCGAACGCGAGATCGCGCCACGCCGGGGCGGCAGCCATCGCGGCATCCACGGCTGCGGCGGCATCCGCCCGGGTGGCGCCCCGGACAGTACCGAGGATTCGCCGATGTGCGTGCGGCTGACGTACCTGTATTCGCGGCCCGGTACCAGCCACCCGCCGCCCACCGATGGTGTGCGGAAGATCCTGCCGGGTCGCGTCGAGGTCGGCGATCGCGGCCTCGACGGCGGCGCGCTCCGGACTGCCCGGGGCGTAGTCGAGCACCGGCTCGTTGACCGGCGCGGGGACGGAGGTGACAGCGTCCATCGAGTGGGACCTCGTTCGATCGGGAGAAGGCGTCGGTCGGTGCGCCGAACGACCAGCGGGGAGCGGCGCCCACGGTAAGACAAGCGGGGCGGCCGCACTTACTCTTGCGCAGAGCGTCGCGCGGGTGCAACTTCGCGGGCCGGATCAGGGCGCGTCGAGCAAGGCCCGGACTGCATCCACCTCGGTGACGTCGAACCACAGCAGATCACTGCTCCCGGTCGCGCCCGGTCGTTCGTCGATATGGAACGACACCACCCGGGAACGCTCGACGGGCGCCGTGACCTCCACCTGCGAAGGCGGACCGGCGGCAGGGATGACGACGCCGCCGTCGATGTCGGCTGCGGCGACCACCCGACGCCGCACGCCATCGGCGGTGAAAGCCGCGGCGTGCTCGACCGCTGCCTGCCAAGCGAGGTGTTCGAGTTCCTCCTCGTCCACGACAAGACCGGGGCGGCCCACGGCCTCGGTCACCGCGTGCGCGGGATGCGGACACCGCAACGGTCGGCCGCTGGCCAATGCGTCGACGGCGTCACGACCGATCGGCAGGTACACCCGAGTCACCGGCACGAGACCTCCTCGGTCCGGCCGATGACGACCGGTCGCGCGGGCCTCGGCGCCCGCAGTCTTGCGGCGCGCCACCGGTTCGGGCGCACACCTTGGCGGCACCGAGCGCCTGCGTCGTGGACGGTCATCGCGCGCGCGGCCCTGGAGCCTCGACGAGTTCGTGCAGGGCATCGACCACTGCCCGACCGAGCACATCAGCGTCCGGCATCGCGTCGCGGTCGGTGTAGAGGCCGTAGTACACGCCGCCGTCGTAGGACGTCAGACCAATCGATAGCGCCTGACCTGCACCGAGCGGGATTACCGGGTACGTCGAGACCATGCGCGCTCCGGCCGTGTACAGCGGGGTCTGGGGCCCTGGGACGTTGGTGACCACCACGTTGTAGAGCCGGCGCGACACGGCCCCACCGAGCCGAGCGCCGAGCGCATGAATAGTGGGTGGGGCAAACCCACCGAGCCCGACGAGCGTGTCGGCCGACACCGCTCGCCGCGGCCCGCCATCCATCTGCTGTCTCATGGAGAACGCGATCTGGTGCAACCGCATCGACGGGGCCGGCTCACCGACGGGTAAGTCGACGAAGCACGCGGTGAGCGCCGCCCCCGGCGGCCCATCGTCCACGTCGTGGACCGACACCGGGACCATCGCGCGCACCGTAGTCCCGGGGTAGACCGACTCGCCTCGAGTCAGCATCCACGACCGGAACGCGCCAGCCACGACGGCGAGCACGACATCGTTGATGCTCACCTCCTCGGCGAACGACCCAGGCCCGAGCCGCGAGCGCACCACGCGGTAGTCCTCGAGGTCGGTGCCGACCATGACGTACCGGCGAGCCCGGCCTACCGCGGCATTGAGCGGCGACGTGGGGGCCGGTCGTGCCGAGACCCGCGCGACCGTCGAGACCACCTCGCCAGTGACGGCCGCGACCTTACCGAGGGTCGCGGTCACGTCGGCTACGCCGTGCTGCACCGTCTCGACGAGCCGGCTGGGGCGGCGCACCACGTCGGCCAGCGCACCGACCACCAACTCAGCACCGGACGGCTCCGGTCGGGGTCGCCAGGTCGTCAACGGGCCGTCACCGCCGACCGGGTTGCCGTTGACGAGTACCGCGCTGATGTCCACCGCGCCGACGCCGTCGACGAGGCTGTGATGGGTCTTGGTGATGATCGCGAACCGGTCGTCGGCCAGGCCCTCGACGAGGTAGACCTCCCACAGTGGCCGCGACCGGTCCAGTGGGCGCGGCTGGATCCGGGCAACAAGCTCTTCGAGTTGCTCGTCGGACCCCGGCCGCGGCAACGCACTACGCCGTACGTGGTACGAGATGTCGAACGCCTGGTCGTCCACCCAGACCGGGTTTGCCAGGCCACCCGGCACCGTCCTGACGCGCTGTCGGTAACGCGGCACGTGAGCGATCCGCTCGCCGATGAGGGCGAGGAGGTTCTCGTGGTCGAACCCCCCTTTGGGGACGTCAAAGACCATCACGGAGCCAACGTGCATCGGCGTCGTCGAATCCTCGACGTGCAGAAACGAGGTGTCGAGGTTGCTGAGCCGGTCGGTCACGGGACCAATCGTGTCAGACCGACGCGGTCGCTCGACCCAGCCGGATGCCGAGGCGTCGCCTCGCATGACGCCGTCCGCTTCGGCCTCCGGACCCGGACGCCGCCCGCGGGTCGAGAACTCTAGCCAACTCGCCGACGGCTCGGGTGAACGCGGCAGTGGGCGCGACCTCGGTCAGGCACCGGCCCGCCAGCAAGGCAGCGTCACACTCGTCCGGGGACCAGGGCAACATCCGGACGCCGTCCATCCCGGCGAACCGGCCGAGCACTTCTCGCACTGCTCGTTCGGGGCGCGGACCCGCCACCCCGGAACGGACCTTGTTGACCACGACCACCGGTGGTGGCGCGGAGATCACCGCGACGTCCTGGACCGCCCGCACCAGCCGCTGCAGACCCACCGGGTCGGCGGCACCCACGACGACCAGGGCATCGGCGTGCCCCAGTGCGGCGAGCGTGGCAGCGTTGCGCCGGGGGGCGACCGTGTCGTAACTGAGTTCCTCGTCGTCCTCGACGGCGAACCCAGCGTCGACGACGACATGCTCGACCACACCGCGTGCGAGCTCGAGGATGTCCTCGACCGCGGCTGCGCGCAACTCGGGCCACCGGTCGGCTCGCGGTAGCCCGGTGAGGACGCGAAAACCAGGACTCACTTCAGGAGCGAGACGCGCCAGACCGAGGACGTCGAGCGTGCCCTGTTCCGACGCCCGCGCGGCCGCTGCGACTCCAGGCGCCTCATTGACCATCCCGAGCACCTGCGCCACGCTCGCTCCCCAGGTGTCGAGATCGACCAGCATCGTCCGGATACCGGCCACAGCGAGTTGAGCGGCGGTCGTCACCGCGACTGTTGTCCGGCCAGGCGCACCGGTCGGCCCCCAGACGACGGTCACCGGGCTGGGCCGCGGCTGCTGGTCATCCGGCTCAGCAACGGTCGGCTTGTCCAGCGATGGCCACGACGAGTCGGGACGCCATCCCATGCCGGTCGCCGGCGTGGCGGGCGAACCGCCGACGACCGCGGCGAGCGCCTGCTCGACCGCGGCGGCGTCATCGTCCGGACGCAGGATGGTCACCACGCCGAGCTGGCGCAACTGACGTTCCCCGTCCTCGTCCTCCGGCGGGACCAGGCCGGCCACCCGGATGCCGTGACCGGCGAGGTGACGCAGCGCCTCACGATCCAGCCCGCGCAGATCGGGCGAGACAACGGCGACGCGCGCCACGCCGGCCGCTCCGGCTGAGAGCAACTCAGCCAGGTCAGCGCAGCGGCGCACCAGAGTGAGCCTCCCCGCCCGGCCGAGGACCGCAACGAACCGCCCCTCATGCCAGTGGGTTAGGGCAGTGAGAACGGTGGTCACGGCCCGCTGCCCTGCCTGCCAGGAGCCGGGACCAGAGCGATCCGAGAGTTCCTGGCGACGTCAGCGACCAGCCCCCTGACCGACTTTCGTGGAGCGCCAACCGTGACTGCTCGAGTCTCGGCGGCGCCACCGAGCACGGCGTCCTCGGTGGCCACAGACACCACCGGCGCCCCCTCGAGGACCAGCGCGGGATCGGCGAACACCAGCGCTCCGGCGGTGGAGCCCTTCGCCGGCCGACTGACATAGATATCGACGAGTGTGCCGGGCCGCAACGCAGAGGCGGACGTGGCGTCGACGCGGAGCGCCACCGCCTGGACGTCGACCTCGCTGGCGTCGCCGAGCGCATCGAGCGGGACCAACTCCCCCGGGCGGAGTTCACGCAGCGCCCAGCGCTTGGCTCCAATCGACCGTTCGGCCGCGAGGTACCGGCTCGAGACGTCACCGAGCTGCACCTCGACGACGGTGAGGTCGTCATCCGCGAGCCGTTCGCCGGGGGCGACACCAGCGGTGACCGCGTAGACCGGGACCCGGTCGTCGGCACGTGCGACGACCAGGGAGCCGAGCACCATCGACACCAGGACAAGCAACACCCCGATGACCAGCCGCGAGTCGAACCATGACGGCGCCCGCAGCCGGGACGCCTCGGGGGTCGGAAGGTCGGTCATGGTGGATGATCCTGCCGAACCCACCCGGCCGGCACCGCATCGGACCGAACACCTGTGGATAACTGGCTCGCGCAGCGGGCACGTGTGGATGAGCAAATATCGGCCGCAGCGCCGCGATGGCACACTGACACGATGCCGCGCCGCTTTATCCCGCTGACCGAGGTCTCGGAGATCCTCGACGTCTCCGCGGCCCAGGCCTACGCGCTCGTCCGCAACGGCGACCTCCCCGCGATCAAGGTGGGCGGCCGCGGCCAGTGGCGCGTGGAGACCGACGAACTCGAGGCGTACATCCAGCGGATGTACGCCGAGACCCGCGACGTCGTCGCCACCCGTACCGACGATGGCGACGAGCCGTGACCGCGCCGACATCAACCGGTCCGACCTCGCCGGGTCGGGTCTCGCCAACGAGCGTGTGCCGCACCAGAGGCCCCTGCCGGTAGCCGGGTCCTACCAGCCTGCTCGGCCGGCCCTATTCAGGCGGCCCGGCGGCGCGACTCAATGGCGAGCACCGAGCCGAACGGCACCGTCGTCATGCCGCGCACATTCCCGCGCCGACGTGCCTCGCCCTCGGCGTGCTCGGCAACGGTGAGGTAGTCGGCGCCGACCACGTCGATGGTCCCGAGCACCGATCCGCCACCGCGCAGCAGGATCGCGACCGCCGCACGGTCCCGCGCAAGTGCCCGCACCGCGTAGCCGAGACCGAACCGACGGGCCGTACCGGCCGGCGCCGCCACCTCCGACAACCCGCCGACGGTGGCCACCGAGGCCAGGGGCACCAGAAGGTCGTGGCCGGCAGGGTGAGCCGTGAACAGGACCCACCCGTCGCCGTGGTCGCGCACCTCACCGTCAGCGCGAGCGCCGCCGACCAGGCCGAGCCGCACTACCGTGCCGACGGATGACGCGAACCGCTCCTCGACGCCCACCAGGGCCCGTTCGCGGCGGGTCCGCTCGGCGACCTCGCCGTCGAGCACGCGCCGCGCCTCGGCCGCGAGTTGCCCCTCGAGATCATCGAACAACGCCTCCCACCTCACAACGGAGAGAGTAACCGCGGCGGCAGCACCACGATGGGGCCCGCACCGCGACCGGCCATCACCTGACAAAGACTCTTGCACCCAGCAGATGACGTCATCTATGGTCACTTGCATGCTAAAAGCAGTAAAACGCACTAAACGGTGGCTAATGGCTTCCGGATACACAGCCGGTGCGGTCGTTGGAGTGCTGATCGTGGTGCGGATGGCGTGGGCCGTCCTCAATCCGGTGGTTCACGGCCTCGGGTCCGGCGTCCCGCAGAGCGTGCCCGCCACGCTCGCTGCGACCGCGGCGACAACCGCACTCCTCCTGACAGGTTGGCTCACTCTGGGCGTGACACTCGAGGCCCTCGCCCACGTCCCGGGCCCGCTCGGGCTAAGTGCGGCGCGAGGGAGCGCGGCGTTCAGCCCAGTCATCGTCCGGCGAGTGGCTGGGCTCGTCCTCGGCGTGTCAGTCACCGCGGCAACGACACCCAGCGCTGCGGTCGCCGACACTCACCGCGGCGGCAGCGCAGTGGTGCTGATGGGTGACCGCCTCCCGTCACCGACAGGGTCGACCCAGGCCGCCTCCCCCGGCGCGTCATCAGTGACGCGACGCGCCGCAGACCCGCATTGGGTGGCGCCGCCGCCGACCGTTCGACCGCACCCCGATGTATCGGTACTGAGCGGCGGCCGTCGAGGCCCATCTCCGGACGCCCGGTATGGGTCCGACATCGTGGTCCGTCGAGGTGACACCCTGGGGGCAATTGCGGCCCGCCATCTGGGTGCAGGGGCCAACAGTTCCGACGTTGCACGGGCATGGCCGGCGTGGCATGCAGCGAACCGCGACGTCATCGGACCCAGTGCCGACCGTCTGCTGCCTGGACACATCCTTCACGCGCCGACGAGAGCGGTGTCGAGATGACCACCGCATCGCTCCAGGTCACCCGATCACGCGAACCTCAGCCACCAGTACCGCTACCCCCGCCGATCAGTCTCGAGGAAGCAGTCCGTCAGGTGCGGGCGGCAAACACCCCGCGGGTTCCGAGGTACGTCCAGGACGCCCTCGCTGTCGACTTTGCTGCAGCATCCGACGCCCAGATGTTCGGGCCACAGCGCACTGGACGGCTTGACTTGCCCGACCCGCAGCGGTGGGCCGGTCGGATCGTGTGCGCCCTGCTCGAAGTGATGACCGGCCTGCGCCCCGCTCCTCAGGTGCTGCGCTGGACAACGCCGGAGGTCTACTCGGTGGTTGCTCGGCGGGGAGCCGCTGTGGCCCGTAGGAGCGCCGCGGGCCGAGTGCCTACCGGGGCACGAACTCGGGTGAGCGTGATCCGTGTTCGGGTGTGCGAGCCGACCGACAGCGTGGCCGAAGCCGCGGTGATCGTCCGTGCCGGCGACCGGGTCCGAGCCGTTGCGGTCAGGCTCACCGGCCAGGACGGACGATGGCAGGTCAGTGCGCTCCACGTCGGATGACGCCCGCCAACAGGTCAGCGCCAGCCTCGCGACCAACCGCCTACCCAGATTCGGGGACACTCAACATCACGAAGGTGTGTGTCGCGCACACACCTGCCACTAAGCAGGCGTACTACCTCCCCGGAACCCCGTCAGTAGCACGCCGGCGCGATCAGCGCCGCCCGTGACACATCTTGAACTTCTTGCCAGACCCACACGGGCACGGCGCGTTCTTCGGCGTGGACGCGAGTTGATCGCTGGTGAGTTCGGCGACCTGCTGCGGCGTGGCGCCATCGCGCTGCTCGACATCGCCGGTCTCCGTCGGCGCCGAGTAGCGCAGAGCGCCGTGCCGCGGCCGCTCCACGCCGACGCCTGAGACCTCGACGCGCGGACCTGCACCACCAGGACCGAACGTCCCGTTGCTGCCGCCGAAAGGGGCCGCCTCGACCTCGGACGCCGTGGCCGGCTCGGCGGCAATCGCCTGGCTCGCCCCAACTATCGCCTGGCCCGGTCCGGCGACCGCACCGAGCATCTGCGACACATGTAGAGGTTCCGGTGGCAACGCCTCCGGGGACGGCTCGTCGACCTTGACGTCGACGTGGAAGACCAACTGGACCGACTCCTCCTTGACGGCCTCGTTCATCGCACTCCACAACTGGAACCCCTCGCGCTGGTACTCGACCAGCGGGTCGCGCTGAGCCATCGCGCGCAGCCCGATCCCCTCCTGGAGATAGTCCATCTCGTAGAGGTGCTCGCGCCACTTCCGATCCAGCACCGAGAGCATCACCCGCCGCTCGACCTCACGCATCACCTCGGAGCCGAGCCGCTCCTCACGCGCGTCGTAGGCGTGGTGAGCGTCGGTGAGCAACTCCTCTTTGAGCCGCTCGGAACTGAGCCCGCTGCGTCCGCCCGCCGCATCCTCGAGTTGCTCGGACGTCAGAGAGACCGGGTAGAGCCCCTTCAACGCCTGCCATAGTCGTTCGAGGTTCCAATCCTCTGGAAAGCCCTCGGCGGTCTCGGCGTCCACGTAGCCGTCGACGACGTCGTTGACGAATAGCCGCAGTTGCTCGTGCAGGTCCTCCCCATCGAGCACCCGACGCCGTTCGTCGTAGATCACGGTGCGCTGGCGGTTGAGCACGTCGTCATACTTGAGCACGTTCTTGCGGATCTCGAAGTTCTGCGCCTCGACCTGGGACTGGGCGGACTGGATCGACCGCGACACCAGTTTGGACTCGATCGGCTGGTCGTCGTCGAGTTTGGCGGTAGTCATCACCCGATCGACCAAACCCGCGTTGAAGAGCCGCATGAGATGGTCCTCGAGCGAGAGGTAGAACCGCGACTCGCCGGGGTCGCCTTGCCGACCGGAACGACCGCGAAGTTGGTTGTCGATACGCCGTGACTCGTGCCGCTCGGTGCCAAGCACGTACAGCCCGCCGGCATCAGTTACCTCCTCGTGCTCGAGGGCGACCTCGGCCTCGGCGTTCGCGAGCGCCTCGTCCCAGGCGGCCTCGTACTCCTCGGGCGTCTCGTGCGGGTCCAGACCCTGCTGCTTGAGCGCGGCCACGGCGCGGAACTCGGGGTTGCCACCAAGCATGATGTCGGTTCCGCGACCAGCCATATTCGTGGCCACCGTCACGGCGCCCTTGCGACCGGCATCCGCGACGATCGACGCCTCCCGCTCATGGTGCTTGGCGTTGAGGACCTCGTGCCGCACACCGCGCCGCCGCAACTGCTCGGAGAGGTACTCGGACTTCTCGACCGAAACGGTGCCCACAAGCACGGGCTGACCGTTCTCATGCCTCCCAGCGATGTCGTCGACGACGGCGCGGTACTTCGCTTCCTCGGTGCGGTAGACGAGATCCGCCTGGTCCGCCCGGACCATCGGCCGGTTGGTCGGGATCGGTACGACACCAAGGGAGTAGATCGAATTGAGTTCGGCCGCCTCGGTCATTGCGGTGCCCGTCATCCCGGAGAGTTTGTCGTACATCCGGAAGTAGTTCTGCAAGGTGACAGTGGCCAAGGTCTGGTTCTCGTTCTTGATGTCGACCCCCTCCTTGGCCTCGAGTGCCTGGTGCATCCCCTCGTTGTAGCGGCGCCCGGGCAGCATCCGGCCGGTGTGCTCGTCGACGATGAGCACCTCGCCGTTCATCACGACGTAGTCCTTGTCGCGCTGGAACAACTCCTTGGCCTTGATGGAGTTGTTGAGGTAGCCGATCAAGGGAGTGTTGGCCGACTCGTAGAGGTTATCGATGCCGAGATGGTCCTCGACCCTTTCGATACCGCGCTCGAGGACCCCGACCGTCTTCTTCTTCTCGTCGACCTCATAGTCCCCGTCACCCGACTCCAACTCACCGCGGTCGAGCCGAGCCGCGACTCGCGCGAACTCGGTGTACCACTTGGTGGGAGCGTCGGCCGGCCCGGAGATGATGAGCGGGGTGCGTGCTTCGTCGATGAGAATGGAATCGACCTCATCGACGATCGCGAAGTGGTGGCCGCGCTGCACGAGTTCGGCGGTCGACCATGCCATGTTGTCGCGGAGGTAGTCGAACCCGAACTCGTTGTTCGTGCCGTAGGTGATGTCCTTGGCGTACTCGGCCCGACGCTGCTCCGGCGTCATCTGGCTCAGGATGCAGCCGGTCTCCACGCCGAGAAAGCGGTGCACCCGGCCCATCAACTCGCTTTGATACTCGGCGAGGTAATCGTTGACCGTGACGATGTGCACGCCCTTGCCGGTGAGCGCGTTGAGGTAACTCGGCAGAGTGGCGACGAGGGTCTTTCCCTCGCCGGTCT
>JBOFJB010000339.1:0-2115 GCA_051650465.1 Dermatophilaceae bacterium
CCATCGACACCGCCGCTCCGGCGCGCGCAGCAGCAACCGCCTGGTTCGCGCCCTTGCCACCGGCGAGCCGGCGCAGGCCCTCGCCGGTGACGGTCTCACCCGGCCGCGGATGCCGGTCGACACCGGTCACCAGGTCGACATTGAGCGACCCGAGCACAAGCACCCGGCCGGTCGACGGCGGACCCTCCCCGCCTCGAACGCCGGCCGGCACCCCGCGCACCGCAGGTGCCGCCCGGCCGCTCACGCCCCGCCTCCGACCGTACCCAGCCAGGCGTCGGCCAGCCGCCGGCCGTCGACCTCGAGGGCGACATCGATCAACGCCGGCGCGCGCCCGTGCGGGTCGTGCGCCAGGTCACCGGACCAGTCACGGCGGTCGACGACGGTGCGGCCACGCGTCCAGGTGCCGGTGAGCTCGACCCGCACCGGCAGCCGCTCGGTGCGCACCGCGTCGGGAACGACGAGCGAAGCGACGGCGCCGGCATCCCCGATCGTCGCGCCAGAGTCACCGAACCGCTTGTGGTGGAACGAGATCAGCCCGGCAGCCAACTCGGCGACCGGGGTCCCCACGGCACGGAGGCGGGCGGCGTCGGCACCCGTCACCGTCGGTGCGTAGAAGACGTCGAGGCTGTACATCGCCACCGGTACGCCATGGGTGGCGCACGCGTCGAGCACGATCGCCGCGGCCTCCGGGTCGTGGACGACGTTGAACTCGGCAGCCGCGGTCGCGTTGCTTACCTCCACGCCGCCGCCCATGAACACCACCCGCCCCATCGCGGCGAACGCCTCAGGACACACCCGGGCGAGGAGCGCGAGGTTCGTCATCGGTGCGAGCGGCAGCACCGTAAGCGGTGTGCCGGATGACGCCGCCTCACCGATCGTGTCGCGCAACAGTTCCAGAGCGATACGGTCGTCGAGGCGCAGCGTCGGCGCCGGGAGGCCGAGGTCGGCCATCCCGTCGGAGCCGTGCACGTGTCGGGCGCCGACCGGCTCCTCGATCAGCGGGCGGCCCGCTCCCGCGGCAACCGGGACGTCGTCGCGGCCCGCGGTCTCGAGCACCCGCAGGGTATTGCGCACCACGTCGGGAAGGGGTGCATTACCGCCCACGCAGGTAACAGCGCGCAGATCGAGCGCCGGGTGCTGCGCGGCGAACAGTAGGCCGCACGCGTCATCCACCCCGGTGTCGACATCAAGCAGCACGGGCAGCGGCGGTGGGGGCATGCGGGCAATTCTGCCGGAGCGGTCGCACCGCCGACCGACCGATCGGCGGGCTCACGCGCACGCTCGGCAGAACCCGCTCTCCGTGATTGCGCTTGTCGACGACGAGTGCTGAACACCACCAGGTGACCACGGTGGGAACGCGGTCGGGATCACCGGCCGCTATCCGGCGCGGGGGGATGGCCTAGCGTCTCCCCGTGACCTCGCCTTCCGACTGCGCGCGCCACCCGAGGCGCCGCGGCCCGCACCCCGTGATCCTTGCCATCGCCGTGCTCGTGGCCGGCGGGTGCTCGACCGGGCAGCCGAACGCGGAGGATGCACGGTCTACCGCCACGCGCCCGTCGGCACCGGCGACGACCTCCGCGAGCCCGACACCGTCCGCCAGCCCGAGCCCGCCGGACCAGGCGGCGGCCTGCGTGGCGGAGGTGACGACATCCATGACCGACGAGCAGCGGCGCGGGCAGCTCGTCATGGTCGGCTTCGACTCAGGCGCACCGTTGGGCGCGCTCGACGGGTTGGTCGCCACGCGGCACGTCGGCAACGTCATCTACCTCGGCGGCTGGGAAGGAGCCACGAAGGTGACCCGCACCTCCGCGCACCTCCAGGGCCTGGTGTCCACGTCGTCGACCGCCGGGGTGGGGCTCATGGTGGCCGCCGACCAGGAAGGCGGCGAGGTGCACCAGTTACGCGGCGACGGGTTCACCCGGCCACCGTCGGCGAAAGAGCAGGCGGGGATGACGCCCGCCCGCCTCACCGAGGAGGCCACCGGCTGGGCGCGCGAGATGACGGCGGCCGGTGTCAACGTCAACCTCGCCCCGGTGACCGACACGGTGCCAGCCGACATCGGCCGCGACAACGAGCCGATCGGAAAGTTCGGGCGACAGTACGGCTCGACGCCGG
>JBOFJB010000340.1:0-3380 GCA_051650465.1 Dermatophilaceae bacterium
TCGGGCTGGAGGTGCACGTCGAACTGCACACCGCGACGAAGATGTTCTGCGGCTGCCCGACCACCTTCGGCGCCGCACCGAACACTCAGGTGTGCCCGGTGTGCCTCGGCCTGCCCGGCGCGCTGCCGGTGGTCAACGAGAAGGCGGTGGAGTCGGCGGTCCGGATCGGGCTGGCGCTCGGCTGCTCCATCGCACCGTGGTGCCGGTTCGCCCGGAAGAACTACTTCTATCCGGACATGCCGAAGAACTTCCAGACCTCGCAGTATGACGAACCGATCGCGTTCGGTGGGTGGCTCGACGTCGAACTCGAGGACGGCACGGTGTTCCGCGTCGAGATCGAGCGGGCGCATATGGAGGAGGACACCGGCAAGTCGCTGCACGTCGGCGGGTCCACCGGGCGTATCCACGGCGCCACCCACAGCCTCGTCGACTACAACCGGGCCGGCATCCCGCTCATCGAGATCGTCACCCGGCCCGTCGTCGGGGCGGGGGAGCGGGCTCCGGAAGTGGCCCGCGCCTACGTGGCCGCGTTGCGTGATCTGCTGCGCGCACTCGACGTCTCCGACGTGCGGATGGAGCAGGGTTCCATGCGCTGCGACGTCAACCTCTCGTTGTCCGCCAAGGGTTCCGGCGTGCTCGGGACGCGCACCGAGACGAAGAACGTCAACTCGCTGCGCTCGGTGGAGCGGGCGGTGCGCTACGAGATGTGCCGGCACGCCGCAGTGCTCGCCTCGGGTGGTGCGGTGGTGCAGGAGACCCGGCACTGGCACGAGGACACCGGCAGCACCACCTCGGGGCGGGTGAAGTCCGACGCCGAGGACTACCGCTACTTTCCTGAGCCCGACCTCGTGCCCGTCGCGCCCGATGCGGCGTGGGTCGAGTCGTTCCGGGCGACGTTGCCTGAGCCGCCGGCGGCTCGCCGCCGCCGGCTCCAGGGGGCCTGGGGCTACAGCGATCTCGAGATGCGCGACGTCGTCAACGCCGGCCTCGTCGAACTCGTCGAGGAGACCGTCGCCGCCGGTGCGACCCCCGCGGCCGCGCGTAAGTGGTGGTCCGGTGAGGTGGCGCGGCGCGCCAACGGGGCCGGGCAGGACGTGCCGGCGTACGCGTCATCCGTGGGCGTCACCGCGGCCCACGTCGTCGAGCTCGAGGGCCTCGTGGCGAGCGGCCGGCTCAACGACGCGATGGCCCGGCAGGTATGGGAGGGCGTGCTCGATGGCGAGGGCACCCCGACCACGGTGGCCGACGCTCGTGGCTTGGAGGTGGTCCGCGACACCGGCGCGCTCGAGGCCGCGGTCGACACCGTCATCGCGGCCAATCCCGATGTCGCCCAGAAGGTTCGGGACGGCAAGGTCCAGGCGGTGGGCGCCCTCATCGGCCAGGTGATGCGCGAGACGAAGGGCCAGGCCGACGCCGCCGTCGTGCGTGAACTGATCCTCGCCCGCCTCACCACGCCCTGAGGTGCGTCGATTCGCCGGATGGCCGGCGGCCGGCGAACAGGCAGTGCGCCGTCACCGCGGACGATGCCGTGCTCTGCACAGCGCCGGCGCTGGATCGCCTCGGAGCATTGCCCGTCGGTCGCGGTCGGCCCGCCTCTCTGCGCGCGGGCGCACTCGCGCGGGACGGTGATGTCGCCGACTGGTCATCCGTAACCGATGCCGACTCCCCGGTCGCGGGTGCATGATCGGGGGGTGACTCGCGCCGCCCGTGACCGCACCCTGCTTCTGCTCCGGCATGCCAAGGCGCAGCAGGGCGGCTACGAGCGAGATCACGAGCGTGAGTTGACCACTCGCGGCCGCGGCGACGCGCGCGCCGCAGGCCGATGGCTGGTCGACCACAGCATCGGTGTCGACGAGGTGCTGTGCTCGACCGCCGAACGTACCCAGCAGACCGCCGAAGGCATCTGGTCCGCTGGCTGCCCCGAGGCCGAGGTCCACCTCGACCGGCGGATCTACGAGGCATCCCCGGAACGTCTCCTCGACGTCATCCACGACGCCGGGGACGACGCCGACGTGGTAATGGTGGTGGGCCACGCACCCGGCATCCCGATCCTCACCGAACTCCTCGCCGCCGGTGCGGGTAGTGCTGACGGGCACCGTGCTCTCGGTGCCGGGTTCCCCACCTGTGGGCTGGCAGTCCTGCACTATGCGGGCCGCTGGTCCGACCTCACTGCCGGCGACGCCACCCTGGAGCGGTTCCACGTCTGTCGTGGGTGACCGCGGTCGCGCAACGATCGCCGCTGTGGCGCGCCGAGCTCATTGCACGCGGCGGAGCGCGTCGGTGGCCCCCTCGAGGTAGCGCGCCACCGTGTCGCGCTCCCCGTCGGTCAGCGCGGCGTCGAGTTCGGCGAGTGCCGAGAACATCGGGGCGAGTCGTTGGAACAGTTCGGCGCTTCCGGACTCGGTGAGCACGACAGTGGTGCGCCGACCGTCGTCGGGGTGCGGGCGGCGCTCCACGTGACCGCGGGCGACCAGCCGGTCGACGACCCCGGATGACGCCGCCGAGGTGACCCCGAGTGCGCGGGCGAGGTCGACCGGCCCCATCTCGGCCTGGGATAGGTGTCGGAGAGCGTGCAGTTCGGTCGTCGAGATCCCCGCCTGCCGGGCGACGTCGTGCGGCATCTGCCCGGCCACCTGGACCAACTCGTCGAGTGCGGCCAGGGCCGGTGAGGGGCGCCACTCGGGAACCACTTCGCGGAGCCGGTCCCGGCTTGACTCCGACGGACGAGGACGACTAATGTCACTCACCTACTTAGTAAATATCTGTCTCATTTAACTTTACACCTTACGCCTCCGGAGACTGACGTGCATCGCATCGCCACCACGATCACCCGACGCTGGGTGGCCGGGCCGCTCGCCGTGGCCGCCCTCCTCGTCGCGGTGGCGCTGACCGCCGTCGTCGGCCAGGCGGAGCAGCCCCCCGTTGGCCCAGCCGCGCTCCCAGGAGGCACCGACAGCCGGGCCGCCGCCGAACTACTGGACCGGCTACCCGAGGCGGCCGGTTCCAGCGCGGTGATCCTGTTCAGCCGGGAAGGGCAGCGGCTCTCGGATGACGACCTCGCTCTCGTCCGCGCGCGCGCCGCCGCGCTCCCCGGGGCCACCGGCGCCCCACTCACGGTGAGCGAGGACGGTACGGCGGCGGTCGTCGTCGTACCGGTCGACGACACCACCCCGGTGGCGACCAGCGAGCGCGTGAGCGAGTTGCGGTTGCAGGCCCGGGACCGCCTCCCTGACGGACTGTACGCCCAGATCACCGGCCCGGCCGGGGTCCAGGCCGACCTCGCCGGGGTGTTCGACGGAGCGAACACCCGGCTGCTCGGCGCCACGGCCGCAGTCGTCGCGCTGCTCCTCGTCATCACCTACCGCAGCCCGGTGCTCTGG
>JBOFJB010000341.1:0-3007 GCA_051650465.1 Dermatophilaceae bacterium
CGGCCCCGGGGGGTCCGCGCGATGAACCCCTCCCGCACGAGGTACGGCTCGGCAACTGTCTCCACCGTGTCGGCCTCCTCCCCGACTGCGACAGCGAGCGTGGACAACCCGACCGGGCCTCCACCGAAGCGCTGACACAACGCATGGAGCACGGCTCGGTCGAGCCGGTCGAGACCGATGTCATCGACGTCGAACAAGGCCAGTGCCTCGCGGGCCGCGTGCCGGTCGACGTGCCCCCCGCCGTGCACCTGAGCCCAGTCACGAACCCGGCGGAGTAGCCGGTTGGCGATTCTGGGTGTGCCACGTGAGCGTCCGGCCACCTCGGTGATGCCCTTGTCATCCGCCGGCACGGTGAGCAATCGGGCGGAGCGGTGCAGGATGGTCACGAGGTCGGCGACCTCGTAATACTCCAGATGACCGGTGAATCCGAAGCGGTCGCGCAGCGGGGCCGGTAACAGGCCCGCGCGGGTGGTCGCCCCGACGACCGTGAACGGAGCCAACTCGAGAGGGATGGCCGTAGCGCCCGGCCCCTTGCCCACGATGACGTCGACGCGGAAGTCCTCCATCGCGAGGTAGAGCATCTCCTCGGCGGACCGGCTCATCCGGTGGATCTCGTCGAAGAAGAGCACCTCACCCTCCTCGAGCGAGGAGAGGATGGCGGCGAGGTCCCCCGCATGCTGGATCGCCGGGCCGCTGGTCACTCGCAGTGGGCGCTCCAACTCAGCGGCGACAATCATCGCCAAGGTCGTCTTGCCCAGCCCGGGTGGACCAGACAGCAGCACGTGGTCCGGCGGACTGCCCCGCCGACGAGCAGCCTCGAGGACCAAGCCGAGTTGGTCACGCACCCGAACCTGCCCGGGGAACTCAGCCAGCCGGCGCGGTCGCAGCGCGGCCTCGACGACCCGCTCGTCGTCGGCGCCGACCGGGTCGACCATCCGGGCCGAGACAGCCCCAGCCTCATCGGGGGGCGGCTCGCTGACCTCGTGCAGTTCGCTACGGAAGCCGGGGCGCGGAGCACCGGCGCTCATGACCGCAACTCCTGGAGAGCGAGCCGCAGCAAGGCAGCGACATCGGACTGGCCGGTCTCAGCAGCGGCAACTCGCTCGACAGCATCGGCGGCCTGCCTGACATTCCAGCCGAGCCCGACGAGCGCCTCCGTGACCGGCTCGCGCCACCCGGCCCCCCCGGCGGCGGCCGGGACGGCATCCGCGGCCGCGCCGGAACCACGAACCGGGCCGACTTTGTCGCGTAACTCGAGGACGAGCCGCTGCGCCGACTTGGCCCCGATGCCGGGAATGGCGGTCAGAGTTTTCGTGTCGCTGTCTCGGAGCGCTCCGGCGAGGTCGTCCGGGCCCATGACCGACAGCATCGCCAACGCCAGCCGGGGACCCACACCCGAGACGGTCTGCACGGTCTCGAACATGTCCCGCTCGGCGACGGTGCCGAAACCGAACAACGTCATCGACTCTTCCCGCACCACCAGCGTCGTCGCGAGCACGGCCTCCGCGCCGTTGCGACAGGCCGCCGCGGTGGCGGGGGTCGTCTGCACGAGCAGCCCGACGCCGCCGACCTCGACGACGACTCGGTCCAGACCGACCTGCCCGACCACCCCATGCACCGACGCGATCACCGGCGGGCCGCCTCGGCTAGCGTCGCGAGCCGCCCCGCGGCCGCGCCCCGCCAGGCGTGGCAGACCGCGAGTGCGAGAGCGTCGGCGGCGTCAGCGGGACGCGGCGGTGAGGCGAGACCGAGGATGCGGGTGACCATCGCCGTGACCTGTGACTTCTCGGCCCGTCCTGACCCGGTGACCGCGGCTTTCACCTCGGTCGGGGTGTGGAACACCACCGGGATGCCGCGCTTGGTCGCGGTGAGTAGCGCCAAGGCGGTGGCGTGCGCCGTGGTCATGACCGTGGCGACGTTCACGTCGGCGAACACCCGCTCGACCGCCATCACGTCCGGCGAGTACCGCGCCAACCAGCCGTCGAGTTCGGCCTCGAGATACACCAGCCGCTCCCCCGGCTGAGCGTCACTGGGAGTCTGAACAACGCCAACCGCCACCATCGCCGCCCGGCCGGGACGACCATCGACAACTCCGAGACCACACCGGGTCAGGCCGGGATCCACTCCGAGCACACGCACGAGCGGGCTCCTTCCGCGCCGACCGACATCCGGACTAGAACATCTGTTCGGTGCCTACGCTACACACGCGACGGAGACCGTTCGCCCACCGACACGCGAGCCTCGTCCCGAGCCCGATGACGTAGTCGCGAGAACGAGAGCCGCGGCGCTCACTCGGCGTCGAGAGCGGCAAGCACGTGATCGGAGAGGTCACCGTTGGTGAACACCTCCTGGACATCGTCGGAGTCCTCCAGCGCCTCCACCACCCGTAGCATCCGCTTCGCGCCGTCCAGGTCGAGTGCGACCTGGTGGTTCGGAACCCAGGATGCCTCGGCCGAGTTGTAGTCGACCCCGGCCTGCTGCAACGCCGCGCGCACCGCGACGAAGTCAGTGGCCTCTGAGAGGATCTGCCAGGTGTCGCCGTGGTCGCCCACCTCCTCGGCGCCGGCGTCCAGGACGATTTCGAGCAGGTCATCCTCGTCCTTCTCGGACTTCGGCACGACGACGACGCCCTTGCGATCGAAGACATAACTCACCGAACCGGGCTCGGCCAACTGCCCGCCGTTGCGGCTAAGCGCGGTACGCACCTCGGCGGCTGCGCGGTTGCGGTTGTCGGTCAGGCACTCGATGAGGACCGCCACCCCACCCGGGGCGTACCCCTCGTAGGTGACGGTCTCCCAGTCGGCGCCGCCGCCTGCCGCACCCGAGCCACGCTTGACCGCGTTGTCGATGTTGGTGTTCGGGACCGACGACTTCTTCGCCTTCTGGACGGCGTCGTAGAGCGTGGGGTTGCCGGCGGGGTCGCCACCGCCGGTTCGGGCGGCCACCTCGATGTTCTTGATCAACTTGGCAAACAACTTGCCCCGCTTGGCGTCGATCGCCGCCTTTT
>JBOFJB010000342.1:0-4842 GCA_051650465.1 Dermatophilaceae bacterium
AGTGTCATGTGGGGCGGCGCGAGACGATGGCGCTCGGGCTCGCCGGAGCGTATGCCGTAGCCGAGCATCCCGCCGGGGTGGAGGCGATGGTCGCGGACCCGGTGTCGACCCTGCGCTCGCGCATCGCTCGGGTGGCTCGTACCTGGTCGCCGACGCGCGGACCCGGATGACGCCCGCCATGGGTGCGTGCCTCGCCGCCGGTTGGCGTGCCGCGGTGGCCGGGCCGGCTGGTGCCCGCCCGCGGCACGTCATCCACGCTTGTCGCGAAGAATGAGGAGCCGGCGCGACGCCCGGCGGACCCTCCCAGGTGGTCGAGGCCGTATCGTGGAGCCGACCGGAACAGGTCCGCCCCGGCTGGCGTTGAGGCACACATTGCCTACTGGAATCGCGTTCCGATACTTCGAGTGCTGAGGAGACCCCTCCATGAGCGACCAACTCCAGACCACTGCTGCACCATCCGAGGTCGAGGCGCCGGCCCACGGCGTGGTGCTCACCGATGTCGCGTCGACCAAGGTCGCTTCGTTGCTGGCCCAGGAGGGTCGAGATGACCTCCGCCTGCGGGTCGGGGTGCAGCCCGGTGGCTGCTCTGGCCTTATCTACCAGCTCTACTTCGACGAGCGCACTCTCGACGGTGACCTCGTGCGCGACTACGACGGCGTCGAGGTCGTCGTCGACCGGATGAGCGCTCCGTACCTCGACGGCGCGACCATCGACTTCTCGGACACGATCGAGAAGCAGGGCTTCACCATCGACAACCCGAACGCGGGTAGTTCCTGCGCCTGCGGCGACAGTTTCGGCTGATCGCGTCGCACTCGGGGGCCGTCCCGAGGACGACGGCTCGCGGATGTAGGTTCTCCGCTGTGCAGATCGCCGTCGCCGGGTCCATCGCAACCGACCACCTGATGACCTTCCGAGGCCGCTTCGGTGAGTCCCTCGTCGCGGAGCAACTCGACAAGATCTCCGTGAGTTTCCTCGCCGACACCCTCGAGATCCGCCGAGGTGGCGTGGCCGGGAACATCTGCTTCGGTATGGCGGTTCTTGGTGCGCGACCCACGCTCGTCGGTGCGGCCGGGGAGGACTTCGCCGACTACCGCAGTTGGCTCTCCCGGCACGGCGTGCGCACCGACCACGTGCACGTCAGCGACTCGCGGCACACCGCCCGCTTCGTTTGCACCACCGACGACGACATGGCCCAGATCGCCACGTTCTACGCCGGGGCGATGTCCGAGGCGCGGATGATCGAACTGGGGCCGATCCACGAGAGCCTCAGTCTCGACCTGGTCCTCATCGGAGCGGACGACCCTGAGGCGATGCTGCGCCATTCCGACGAGTGCCGAGCACGCGGCATCCCGTTTGTCGCGGACCCCTCGCAGCAGTTGGCGTTCGCTGACGGGCCGTTCATCCGACGGGTCATCGAGGGTGCCGACTACTTGTTCACCAACGAGTACGAGGCACACCTCATCGCGACCAAGACCGGGTGGAGCCAGGAGGAGATCGACGCCCGGGTCGCGACCCGGGTCATCACTCGCGGCAAGGACGGCGCCGACATCCGCACCCGTGGTGAGGAGCCCATCCACGTCCCGGTGGTGGGCCAGGTCGAGCGGGTCGACCCGACTGGTGTCGGCGACGCCTTCCGGGCCGGCTTCCTCGTCGGGTTGTCCGGCGGATTGGGCCACGAACGCTGCGCCCAACTCGGGTCGGTGCTCGCCGCCTACGTGCTCGAGACCGTCGGGACCCAGGAGTACGTCCTGTCCCGCTCGGCGTTCCTCGATCGCTTCGCGACCGCGTACGGGGCACCCGCGGTCGCCGACGTCGACACCGCCGTACGCATCGCGGCGCCCTGAGGCCGCTCCGCATGGCCACGCCACCGGTCGAGCCGCCGCCGACTCTGTGGCAGTTGGACGCGGCCCACGCGACGCCGGGTGATGACCTCGTCGCTGCCGGGGCGGACCTCGAGCCGGGCACGCTGCTCGCGGCCTACCGTCTCGGCCTGTTCCCGATGGGTTTGGGCCGACACGGTCGTGGCGCAACCGGCTGGTGGTCGCCGGACCCCCGTGGCGTCATCCCGGCCGGTGGGTTGCGGGTCCGACCATCGTTGCGCAAGGTCGTCAGCCGCTTCGAGATCCGCGTGGATACGGCCTTTGCGGAGGTGGTCGCCGGATGCGCCGACCCGGGACGTGACGGCCGGTGGATCACCGACGACATCGCCGCCGCGTACACCCGCCTGTACGAGCTCGGTTGGGCGCACAGCGTCGAGACCTGGCAGGACGGGCTCCTGGTCGGCGGCCTCTACGGTGTCGCCATCGGCGGGTTGTTCGCCGGGGAGTCGATGTTCTACCGGGTCCGAGACGCCTCCAAAGTGGCGTTGGTGGCGCTGGCCGAGCGCTTCCACGCCGATGGTGACCCGCGCCGGCTGGTCGACGTGCAGTGGGCCACCGACCACCTCCGCGGGCTCGGTGCGCAGGAATGGCCCAGGGAGCGCTATTTGACCGCGCTCGCGGCTGCCCTCGAGGCGCCGTCGGCAGATCTCAGAATCGTCGGATGACGGTCGGCGGCTCGCGCCGGGCCGGGCCGGGCCGGGCCGGTCTAGGCCGACCCGGCGCCCACAACGACGACGTACTCGGTAAAGCCATTGTGCGGGCGGGTGGTGACGGTGTGGCCGCGTAGCCGGCCCCAGGCTGGGACGTCGGAACGGGCCGCGACATCGTCGGCGAGCAGCACCACGGTCGTCCCGGGGGCGAGGTCGCGGGCTGCCCGGGCCACCCGGATGACGGGCACGGGGCAGCGGGTGCCCCGGGCGTCCACGACCGGCGGCCCGGTCACAGTTCGCTCGTGTCCAGCCGGTGACGGATCCCGGCAATGACGTCGGGCAGCGCGGTGACGAGCCGTCGTACGTCGTCGGCTCGGCTCGGTGAAACCGCCTCGAGGGGGAGTGCCAGGCGCACGTTGCCGTGGGTCAGCACACCCATGGCCGCGAGGACGTGGCTGGGTCGAAGCACGCTCGAGGTGCATGCCGACCCGGACCCGACCGCGAGCCCGTGCCTTGCGAACTCGTCGACCAGCGCTTCGCCGTCGGTGTAGAGCGCGCTGAAGGTCACCACGTGCGGGAGCCGGTCGACGGGGTCGCCGACGACCTCGACATCAGGTATCGACGCAGCTGCTGACCTGACCAGGTCGACCAGTGCCCGCGCGTCCTGGGCGTCGGCCGCACGAGGTGGTTCGCCCTGTCGCCACGCCTCGGCGGCGGCGAGGACAAGCGGTACCCAGGGGGCTGCCCGGCTGCGGCCATGTTCGGCGTCAGGTCGAGGCGGTGGCACGCTCCACCGGGTGCCCGTCCGTACGCCGAGCAGTCCGAGCGGTGGGCCGCCGAAACTGGCCGCATCGGCCACCACCGCCTGGCCTACCGGCGGCACGTCGTCTCGGCCGAGTGAGGCGGTGGCGTCGACAAGCAGCGGCACCCGGCGCCGGGCCGCGAGGGCAGCGGCCTCGACGACCGGCTGGCGGGTGCCGACTTCGCCGTTCGCGCTGTGCAGCACCGCCGCCGCAATGTCGGGTTCATCGACGTTGTCGGACCATGCGTCGAGGTCGACCCGCCCATGGTGGTCGACCACGACCGCGGTCACTGCCGGGTCGAGCAGCACCACCGACCGCTCGACCGCCGACCCGAGCACCCGGTGACCGACCCGCCGCCGGGCGTACGTGAGACCGGCGAGCCCGACGGCGAGAGCGTCCTCGGCGGATGCGTGGATGGAGAGTTCGTCGGGACGCACGCCGACGGCATCGGCCAGCACTTCTCGGGCGGTGTCGAGCAGCCCACGTGCGCGGCGTCCGGGTGGATGACGCCCTGCCGGGTCGGCCCAGCCGACCTCCGCCGCCGCGTGGAGCGTCGCGGCGGCGGCCGGATGGAGCGGTCCGCGTGAGGCGTCCAGGAGGCCGTCCAGGGGGCTGTCTGGCCCATTGGTCGAGGGTGGTCGCACGGGTTAGACGCTAGCCCCCCTGCCTGCTCTGAAACCCGCAGGTGCAGTAGTGTGACCAGCGTTCTTGACCTCTTCCAGACAAAGGATTCACGGGTGCCCGAGCACGATCTCCTCTCGCGTCGCGGGCAGGGCCGCCGGGCCGGGTCAGCGGCATTTGTCGCTACTCTCGTGGTCCTCTCGCTGAGTGGATGCGCGAGTGACGAACTCAGGGGCGATGCATCGACTGGCTGGCTGCCTCCTGCCGTCACCGACGGCGGTGAGCGGGTTACGTCGTTGTGGGTCGGCGCCTGGGTCGCCGCAATCGCCGTGGGCGTCCTCGTGATCGGGTTGATCCTCTGGTGCGTCGTCGCCTACCGCCGCCGACGCGACGACAACGAACTCCCCGTCCAACTGCGATATAACATCCCGATCGAGATTCTTTACACTGTCGTACCGATCTTTATGGTGGTAGTGCTCTTCTACTACACCGCTCGGGACGAAGCGGCGCTGCTCGACACCTCCGCCAAGCCCGACCTGACGGTCAATGTTGTCGGCAAGCAGTGGAGTTGGGACTTCAACTACGTGGATGACGACGCTCATGAGGTCGGCACCCAGGCAATTCTCACCGGCGAGCCGGGCGCGAAAGAGACCATGCCGACGCTCTACCTGCCGGTGGGCGAACGGGTCGAGTTCGTCCTCACCGCGCGAGACGTCATCCATTCCTTCTGGGTTCCGGCGTTCCTCCAAAAGATGGACACTGTGCCCGGCCGGGTGAACCGCTTCCAGGTTGTTACCACCCAGGAGGGCGAGTTCAACGGACTGTGCGCCGAACTCTGCGGCGCCTACCACTCGCAGATGCTGTTCAACGTCAAGGTCGTGCCACGCC
>JBOFJB010000343.1:0-8422 GCA_051650465.1 Dermatophilaceae bacterium
ACCGTCTCGCCCTTGGCCCGCAGGGCAACGAGGAAACCGGCGATCTGCGCGGGCGTCGCAGCCCCCCGCATCACCTCAGACATCGCCCATGCCGCCTGCTCGGCGGAGAGGTCTCTTCCGCCGAGCAGCACGCTGAGCAGGTCGGGCCACTCAGGGGCGGTCGGCTGCGGGAGGGTCATCAGTGCGGGCGGTGTCAGACGCGAGCCCTGGCCAGAGCAGCCACGGCCTCGGCGACGACTACGGGATCCAACGGATGGGGCACCGCGTCGTCGGCGAGGGACCAGCCAGCCAGCCAGCCGTCCTGCGGTCGTCCGGTGAGCACCAGGACGGGCGGGCAGTGAAAAACCTCGTTCTTCACCTGGCGACACAGCCCGAGACCTCCGACAGGCACCGCCTCGCCGTCGAGAATCACGACGTCGTAACCACCGGCGTCCATCGCCTCGAGCACCGCGTCCGCGGTGGCGCACTCGAGCCAGGACGCGATGTCGACATCGCGCGCCGGCCTACGCCCGCACGCTGCACGCACCGCGTCTCGGGTCGTGACGTCGTCGCTATACAGGAGTACTGAGACGCGGTACCGCGGCGGTGCGATGGCGTCCGGCGCCGAGGCCGGTCCGGCTGCGGTCGACATCATGCCGGGAACTCTAGCGGTGGCGGTTCGTGCACTGTCGACGACCGCCGTGCTTGGCCGCCCTGTCGTTGTCGAGCCTTGAGGGGTCGCCCAGTGATCCGCTCCGAAACGTCGGCATAATGAGCACCGTGGAATCGACAACAGCGACAAGGCCTTCGAGCCCGGTGGCATCCATCCCCGGCCAAGGTCCGGCGACCCGCCCGAACATGGTCGCCGTCGGGACCATGGTGTGGCTGTCCAGCGAGTTGATGTTCTTCGCAGCGCTGTTCGCGTTCTACTTCACGATCCGCGGGTTCCAGCCCGAACTCTGGGAGACCAGCACCGCCAAACTTGACGTCCCGTTCGCGCTGACCAACACCATCATCCTGGTCATCTCCTCGGCATGGTGCCAACTCGGCGTGGCGCAAGCCGAGAAAGGCATCGTCGCCCGGCCCGCTGGCACCTCGCTGGCCAAGGTCGGTGCTTGGGGCATGCGGGAGTGGTACGCCGTGACGTACCTGTTCGGCGCCGCCTTCATTGCCGGCCAGGTCTATGAGTACGCCCACCTCGTCAGCGAGGGCGTCACCCTGTCCTCCGACCCGTACGGGTCGGTCTTCTACCTCGCGACCGGCTTCCATGGCTTGCACGTCACGGGTGGGCTGATCGCGTTCCTCCTCATCATCGGCCGCACCTTCACCACCCGCCGGTACACGCACGCGCAAGCGACCGGCGCAGTCGTCACCTCGTACTACTGGCATTTCGTCGACGTGGTGTGGATCGCACTGTTCATCATGATCTACGTCCTCCAGTAGCCAACGACACTCTCCGCAGATCTTCGACCTCAACCCGACAGACAGGAAGCCTGCCTCGTGAACGCACTGGCCGCCCGCCGCCGACACCCGGCGGCCGTCGCCGTCCTCGTCCTGGTCGGTCTGCTCCTTACCGGTGCGGTTTACGCGGCAGTGGCGCCCGAGCCTGCGGACGCGGCGCCCGCCGCTCTCCCCTCTCAGCAGGCCAAAGAGGGTAAGGCCCTCTTCCGCGCCAACTGCGCGTCGTGCCACGGCCTCAACGCGGAGGGCCGTCAGAGTGGCCAGGGCGACCAGGTCGCCGGGCCGTCTCTCGCCGGAGTGGGTGCGGCTGCGGTGGACTTCCAGGTCGGCACCGGGCGGATGCCGATGGCGGCACCTGCCGTGCAGGCGCCCAGCAAGCAGCAAGTCTTCAGTGAGAAAGAGATCGCGGCTCTTGGCGCCTACGTGGCCTCGCTCGCGCCAGGACCCGCTGTCCCTAACGACGAGGCAACCGACCCTTCGGACGGCGACCCGGCGAAGGGCGGCGAACTGTTCCGGGTCAACTGCGCGATGTGTCACAACTTCGCGGGTGCCGGTGGTGCGCTCACCCGTGGCAAGTACGCTCCCGCGATCTCGCGCGATATCGAGGACAAGCACATCTACACGGCGATGACCACCGGCCCGCAGAGCATGCCCGTCTTCAACGACGCCACAATCACCCCGGAAAGCAAACGCGACATCATCGCTTTTCTTGACTCGGTATCCGAGCAGGAAAGCCCCGGGGGGATGACGCTGGGCTCTCTCGGGCCAGTCACCGAGGGCTTGTTCGCCTGGGTCTTCGGCCTCGGCATCCTTGTCGCCTGCGCCGTCTGGCTCGGCTCGAAAGCTGCCTAGCGACCCATTCATTCCATAACCCGTGCGACGACAGATCGGCATTCGATGAACGAGCAGGACACCACGACGACCGGCAACAGCGCCGCTGGGAAGGGCACCCTCGTGCGCCTGGACGAGGGCCATGTCACCGGCACCGGTGGCCTGCCCGAGCGTTTCGAGAACCCCGGCCTGCCACCACACGTGCCGAGAATGGCCGACCTGGACGAGCGTGCGGCCACCCGGGCCGAGCGCCAGGTGGTCGCGCTGTTCGGTATCTCGATGGTCGGCACGGTGCTGTTCATGGTGTTGTACTTCGTCATCGACATCGAGCAGACGGTGTTCGTGCCCGGGGTCGGCGTCACCAGCGCGTCCAATGTCGCTCTCGGCACCACCTTGGCGCTTTCGCTGCTCGGCATCGGCTTCGGTGCGGTGCACTGGGCCAAGACGCTCATGTCCGACGAAGAGTACGTCGAGGAGCGGCATCCGATGCGGTCGACGGACGAGGCCCGCACCGGCGTCGTCACGACACTGCGCGATGGTGCACGCACGTCCCAACTGGCGCGGCGTCCGCTGATCAAATACACCATGGGCGGCGCGCTGAGTCTGTTCGCCGCGCCATTCCTGGTGCAAGTCGGCGGCTCGCTCGGCAAACTGCCCAAGGAGAGCCTGTCGCTGACTTTCTGGAACGGCGGGCCGAGCGGGCCGGGTGAGATCCCGGAGTTCCGACCCCTCCGCCTCATGCGAGACCCGGAAAACACCCCGGTCAAGGCAGCCGACCTCACGATCGGGTCAGTGGTTCACGTCCTCCCAGAAGGTCTGCTCGCCGATCCAGTAACCGGCGAGGGCGGCACCGAGCACCCGCTCGAGGAAAAGGCGAAGGCCGCGGTCCTGGTGATGCGTCTAGACCCTCGTGAGATTCGCTCGAAAAAGGAACTCGACTGGGGGTACGACGGGATCGTTGCGTACTCCAAGATCTGTACCCACGTCGGCTGCCCGGTCGGCCTCTACGAACAACAGACCCACCACCTGCTGTGCCCTTGCCACCAGTCCACCTTCGATGTGGCGCAGGACTGCAAGGTCATCTTCGGCCCGGCCAAACGGGCACTCCCGCAGTTGAAGATCACCGTTGACGACGACGGCTACCTCGTCTCCACCCAGCCGTTCGCCGAGGCGGTCGGCCCGAGTTTCTGGGAGCGTGACTGACATGAGTGCGACATCTGAGACCGCTCCCCGAGCAGCCGACACCCTCCGGGAGGGTGACCAGCCCCCCGCGGCTCCGTCATCGGCAGCGGCCCGAAAGGTCGGTGGCGTTGCCGGCTGGGTCGATGACCGCACCGGCACAGCCAAACCTCTCGGTTACCTCATGAGGAAGGTGTTTCCCGACCACTGGTCGTTCATGCTTGGCGAGATCGCGATGTACTCGATGATCGTCTGCCTGCTCACTGGCGTGTTCCTCACCTTCTGGTACGTCCCGAGTGCTGGCCTCGTGCCCTACGACGGCTCTTACGTGCCATTACGTGGCCAGCAGGTATCCGAGGCGTACGCGTCCACGCTCAATATCTCGTTTGACATCAAGGGCGGGCTGATCATCCGGCAGATTCACCACTGGGCTGCCTTGATGTTCGTCGTCGCTCTCGTGGTGCACATGTTCCGAGTGTTTTTCACCGGAGCGTTCCGCAAGCCCCGAGAACTGAACTGGGTCATCGGGTCGGTGCTCGCCTTGCTCGCGGCGGTGGAGGGCTTTGCCGGGTACTCACTCCCTGATGATCTTCTGTCTGGCACCGGCATCCGAGCAATGCAGGGGTTCGTTCAGAGTGCCCCGGTGATCGGCTCGTACCTTGTCTACGCAATCTTCGGTGGGCCGTTTCCTGGCGAGTCGATCATCCCCCGGCTGTACTCCGTCCACGTTCTGCTCATCCCGGCACTGCTCGTCGGACTGTTCATCGCGCACATCGGTCTGGTGTTCGTGCAGAAGCACACTCAGTTCCCTGGGCCAGGCCGGACCAACACCAACGTAGTCGGGTACCCGGTCATGCCGGTTTACGCGGCCAAGGCCGGCGGGTTCTTCTTTATCGTGTTCGGCATCCTGGCCCTCATCTCAGCAGTGGTGCAGATCAACCCGATTTGGGGGTATGGACCATATGACCCGTCCGCCGTCACCGCCGGCTCCCAGCCTGACTGGTATATGGGGTTCGCCGACGGAGCGCTGCGCCTCCTGCCGGGATGGCTGGAGTTCTCGGTGTTTGGCTACACGGTGTCGGCGAACATCTTTCCGGGAGCGCTGATCCTGCTTCCGCTGGTGTACGTCGTACTCGCCCTCTACCCGTTCGTCGAGAACTTCGTCACTAAGGACACCCGCGAGCATCATCTGCTGCAACGGCCTCGAAACGCACCGGTGCGTACCGGTATCGGGATGGCCGCAATCACGGCATACTCAGTGCTCCTCTTCGCCTCCGGTAACGACATCATGGCGATCACACTCGATATGTCGATCAATGATCTGACCTGGTTCTTCCGCGTCGGCTTCTTTGTGCTCCCGCTGCTAGCGTTCTGGGTCGCCAAGCGGATTTGTCTCTCGCTGCAACGCCGGGACCGCGAGACCGTATTGCACGGGCGGGAGACCGGCGTGATTATTCGCACTCCTGACGGGCGATTTGCCGAACGTCACGAGGCTTTGCTCCCCGCAGACCAATGGGTTCTTGTCCAACACGACAGCGTCGAGCCTTTGCGGCTGCCAGCGCCGGTTGACGGGCACGGCGTCGCTCGGTCTGCGGCCGGGATAGACCGTGTACGTGCCCGGCTGTCGAGGTTCTACTTCAAGGACGCCGTCAACCCAGTCACTCCCGCGGAACTTGCCGCGGCAGGTCACCATGGCGAGACGCACGAAGCGATCGCCGGGCCGGATCGCGGTGGCGACCCGCGCGTCATCGAACCGGCTGGGAGCCAGGACCCGGTACACCGCTGAGACCCTGTCCCGAGTTTCGACGTCTGACCGTGCCTAGATTGGCGACACTCCGCCACGATCCATCGGGCTACCGGCTGTTCAAGGCTTGCGGCTCTCGATGGATGTGAGTTCTGCCGGGTCGGCGTCTCCGGCCGACTCGTGGTCGATGATCCGGCGGTCGCTGCGGCGGTCGGTCGGCACGGTGACCACGCTGCCGCGCAACGCTGCTGGCGCCATCCGGCGGACGACAGTCACCAGCCGGTCATGATGGAGCCCGTCAGCAAAACGCAGTTCGACACTGTTGTCCGCGACGCGCTCGACGAGGTGCCGTCCGAGTTACTCGACATGCTCGACAACGTCGTGTTCCTCGTTGAGGAAGAGCCTCCCCACGAAGAGCCCGACTTACTCGGCATCTATGAAGGGACTCCACTCACCGCCCGGGGTGAACCGTGGGCAGCCGGTTCGCTACCTGACCGGATCACCCTGTACCGCGGTCCGCTGACGCGAATGTGCAAAGACATTGAGAGCCTCACCGACGAAGTCACAGTTACCGTCGTTCATGAGATAGCCCACCACTTCGGGATTGACGACGACACGTTGCACCGACTTGGTTGGGGCTAAACCGCCAACCACTCGGTCTCGGCAGGCAGATGCGCCCCTTGTTGGACCAGAGATGGACAACGGCCTGGGGTGCGTGCGTCAGGTGCGGTGATTTCTGCCGGTTCACAAAGCGTGCGGACCGCGCCAGTACTCAAATGTCCACCAGACGAGAGCCGGTGCGGCGAATGCGGCGCCAATGATGAAAAGCCACCACCCAACAGCCAAGCCGAGGAAACACACTGCAACCGCCAGACCGAGGAACAACGGCTGCCAACTGTGCGGGCTGAAGAATCCGTACTCACCCTGGATCTCGTCGATCTCAGCACGTGGGTCATCAGACGGATCACGCTCGAGTCGCTTGCGTGTCATCCACAAGTACCAGGCAATCATCAGACCGAGCAGCGCGGTGAGAATAAGCGCGATCAATCCGACGTACTCGATACCGAGAGCGGTTCGACTGGTCCACATCCCGTAGACAACAGCCATCGCCGACGCAAAAAACCCGATGAGGACACCGATACGTTCCATAGCGCGCATGCCGTCAGCGCCTCCCGTCTCCGTGACGTCCGGGTCCGGCGTCGATGGTGCCGGAGTCGTCCTCGCGGTCCAGGTCTGCCGGCCCGAGGACGGACACCATGCTGTGTCGCTGAGCCGCCCTCGACTCGTGCCCCGCAGACGCAGCCGCAACCTCAGGGTGGTGCATGTCGAACGCCGGCCGTTCGGACCTGATCCGTGGGATGCGGTCGAAGTTGTGCCGTGGTGGCGGACAGGAAGTCGCCCACTCCAGCGACGCGCCATAGCCCCACGGGTCGTCAGTCTCGACGAGTGGAGCCGTCCGCCACGTCTTCCAGGCGTTGTAGAGAAATGGGAACATCGACGCTGCGAGGATGAACGCACCGAGAGTGGAGATCTGGTTGCCGGCAGTCCAGCCAGACTCGGGAATGTAATCCGCATACCGCCGCGGCATACCCTGAGCACCGAGGATGTGCTGGACGAAAAACGTCGTATGGAAACCGACGAAGAGCATCCAGAAGTGAACTTTCCCAAGCCTCTCGTCAAGTACGCGACCGGTGAACTTGGGCCACCAGAAGTAGAAACCGGCAAACATCGCGAACACGACTGTGCCGAAGACCACATAGTGGAAGTGCGCCACGACGAAGTAACTGTCCGAGAGATGGAAGTCCAGCGGCGGGCTGGCAAGAATAACGCCGGTGAGCCCACCGAAGAGGAAGGTGGCGAGGAAGCCAAGCGTCCAGAGCATCGGCGTCGAGAATTCGAGCTTGCCGCCCCACATCGTGCCGATCCAGTTGAAGAACTTCACCCCCGTCGGCACAGCGATCAACATCGTCATGACCGCGAAGAACGGGAGAAGAACCTGCCCGGTGGCATACATATGGTGGGCCCACACCGAAACCGAAAGCGCCGCGATGGCGATTGTCGCGTATACCAAGGTCTTATACCCGAAGATCGGCTTGCGCGAAAACACTGGAAGAATCTCAGAGATGATGCCAAAGAACGGCAACGCGATGATGTACACCTCGGGGTGACCGAAAAACCAGAAGATATGCTGCCACAGCAGTGCACCACCGCTCTCCGGGTCGAACACTTGGGCACCGAAACGACGGTCAGCACCGAGCGCGAACAGCGCAGCAGCAAGAGCCGGGAACGCGATGAGAACGAGGATCGAGGTGATGAGCACGGTCCAGGTGAAGATCGGCATCCGGAACATTGTCATGCCGGGGGCGCGCATGCAGAGAATCGTGGTGATGAAGTTGACCGCACCGAGAATGGTGCCGAAACCACCCAACGCCAAGCCGAAGACCCAGAGGTCACCGCCGAGCCCTGGGCTGTACACGTCATCGGAGAGTGGAGCGTAGGCGAACCAACCGAATGCGGCCGCTCCACCAGGAGTAAGGAAACCCGCTCCGGCGATGACGCCCCCGAAGAGGTACAGCCAGTAGGCGAACATATTCAGCCGCGGAAAGGCAACGTCCGGGGCGCCGATCTGCAGCGGCATCAGCGCGTTAGCGAAGCCAGCGAACAGTGGCGTCGCGAACAACAGCAGCATGATCGTGCCGTGCATGGTGAACATCTGGTTGTACTGCTCTGGGTTGTCCACGACCTGCTGCCCGGGCCCGGCGAGCTCGGCACGGATGACAAGAGCCATCAGGCCAGCGAGGAGGAACCAGATGAAGGACGTGATGAAGTAGAGGTTGCCAATGACCTTGTGGTCGGTCGTCGTCATCCACTTGACGACCGTGGCGCCTGGAGCCAGGCCGCGCGGTCGAGCCGGGGCCGCGGCCTCGCGGAACATCGTCGAGTCGGTAGCCGCGCTCATTCTCTGTTTCCTCCGCCACTCGTTTCGTTCACGACCTGGCCGTCCATCAACTGCTGGCGGTTGAGGTCGTTGTTGAGCAAGCCGCTTTGGCCTTTCGCGCGTAGTTCGGCGATGTGCGCCTCGTACTCCGGGCGTGGCACGACCTTGACGTTGAACAGCATCTGCGAGTGGTAGGCGCCGCAGAGTTCGGCGCACAGTCCGTTGAACTCGCCCTCCTGGGTGGTAACAACCTGGAAGCGGTTCACCCGGCCGGGCACAGTGTCCATCTT
>JBOFJB010000344.1:0-2638 GCA_051650465.1 Dermatophilaceae bacterium
ACCGAGGGCGGTTCGGCGTCGCCGGCGAGTTCGGCCACCTGCAGGTGGTGCCCGACGGCATCCGGTGCCAGTGCGGCAACCGGGGGTGCTGGGAGCAGTACGCGTCAGGTAACGCCCTGGTGCGGGAGGCGCGGACCCTAGCCTCGGCCGGTAGCCCGGTGGCCACCGATCTGTTCGCCCGGGTCGGTGGCCGCGCCGAGGAACTCACCGGCCCGCTGATCACCGATGCCGCGAGGGACGGCGACGCGCTGGCACGCGAACTGCTCAGCGAGGTCGGGCGCTGGCTGGGGACCGGGATGGCCAATCTCGCTGCGGCGCTCGACCCGGGCACGTTCGTGGTCGGTGGCGGGGTGAGCGCCGCGGGTGACCTCCTGCTCGGACCAGCGCGTGAGGCGTTCCGGCGCCAACTCACCGGCCGTGGCTACCGCCCGGAGGCCGCGATCGTGGCTGCGGCACTCGGCAACGACGCCGGGCTGGTCGGTGCGGCTGACCTGGCCCGGCGTGCGGCTTTTGTAGGCTGATGCGCGTGCAGGGCATCCGGGTCGCCACCTACAACACTCGTGGTTTCCTCGACGACTGGCGGCTGGCGGCGCGGCTGGTGCAGGTGGTGGATCCCGACGTGCTCTGCCTTCAGGAGGTGGCCCGCCTGCTGGGCGGCGGATGGCGGACGAGGCTTTTCGCTCGGCACTGTCGGATGTCGTGGGCCGGCTCGCACCACGGCGGTGGGGGTACCACGGTGTTCACCTCGTCCCGGGTGCGGCTCGTCGGTGCCCGGCACCTCCGCCTTCCGGTGCAATGGCCGGACCGGATGCGAGGGTTCACGGTGGCTCGAGTGGCGACCAGGTCGGGGGCGGAGGTGACGGTCGCGTCGGTCCATCTCTCCCTACGGCCACCGGAGCGGATCATCCACGCCGAGCGGATTCTCGCAACTCTGGCGGACCAGGGTCCGCTGGTGCTTGCTGGTGACGTCAACGAAGGCCCGGCCGGTGCCGCGTGGCAGGTACTCGAGGCGCCCGAGCGGCTACGACTGGTGAGCCCGTCGCGCCCGACGTTCCCGGCTCGACGGCCGCGGCATCGAATCGACGCGATCTTCGCCGCGCCAGAAGTGGTGGCGCTGCCGCATCGGGACGTCGCCGTACCGGATGACGTGTGGGCTCGGGCGAGCGATCATCGGCCGGTGTGGGCGGACCTCGTGGTTCCGCCGACACGAGGGTGAGACGGTCGTCCGGGACGACTGGCTCCGCCGGCCCTGGCGTCGGAGATGCCTCTCCCGGGCAAGGGTTCAGACGCGGGCGCCGTCGTCGGGATCGGCTGGGTCGCGCTCGCGCGGCTGGCGCAGCAGAAGCAGTCCGAAACCGACAAGAGTGAGAAGCACCGCTGCGGCGAACCAGCGGGCACTGTGGCCCGGCCGCCCGATCGCGACATACAGCAGCAGCGCAGGCCCGAGGACGAGCCCGACCAGCGCGCTCCAGAAGTGCAGGTCTTCCTGCGGAGGTAGCGCGACGGGTGGTGGCTCGAAGTGGTCGTCGTCGGTGTCGTGCTCCGCGGCATCCTGCCCCGTTGACGGGGTGCGCCACGACGAGCCGGGGACGACGACGAACGGTGCGGCTTCCGTACCTGCCGGCTCCGCTGCGGCCTCGCCGTCCGGGTCTGAACCGGGGCGCGGCTCCGCGTCGGGGGGCTGCTCCCCGCCGAGTGCTGTTGTCGGTGATCCCCCGTCCCACGCCGCGACGATCGAGGCGAAGCGGGCGTCGACGTCGCGCTCGTCCATCTCCCCGGGTCGCTCGGTCACAACTGGTCTCCTGGAGGTCGGGCTCGGTTCCCCGAGTTTCGCATGCCGTCGGCGGCCCCGGGCGACGACCCGGAGGTGGACGTAGCCGGTTTGGTGAGCAACCGAGATCCCGGTGGCCGTCGGCCCTGCGTAGATCGATGGCCGGCCGCGGCGTGGCATCCACCCAGGCCGCGGCGGTCCGGTGCACTAGGCTGCCGACCGAGGGACTGGCGAAGGGTGGTCGGGTGTTCTACTGGGTTCTCAAGACGGTCATCCTCGGACCGGTCCTACGCCTACTTTTCCGCCCGTGGGTCGAGGGCGCCGAGCATGTGCCTGAGCACGGCGCCGCCATCTTTGCCAGCAACCATCTCTCGTTTTCCGACTCGATCTTCCTACCGCTCGTCGTGCCGCGGCGGATGACGTTCCTGGCCAAGTCGGACTACTTCACCGGAGCAGGTCTGAAGGGCCGCCTCACCGCGGCTTTCTTCCGCGGTGTCGGCCAGTTGCCGGTGGACCGCTCTGGAGGGCGGGCCAGCGAGGCCGCTCTACAGTCCGGCCTGCGGGTTCTCCGTCGTGGAAACATGCTCGGGCTGTATCCCGAGGGGACCCGCAGCCCAGACGGGCGACTGTACAAAGGCAAGACAGGTGTAGCGCGGATGGCACTCGAGGCGGGCGTCCCCGTCATCCCGGTGGCGATGGTCGATACCGACAAGGCCCAGCCCACGGGTACCACCGTGCCCAAGTTGGTGCGGGTGGGGGTGCGTCTCGGTGAGCCGCTCGATTTCTCCCGTTACGAGGGGATGGAGGGTGACCGGTTCGTGCTGCGCTCGGTCACTGACGAGATCATGTACGCGCTGATGGAGTTGA
>JBOFJB010000345.1:0-2240 GCA_051650465.1 Dermatophilaceae bacterium
TAGGTGGAACGCCGATACGACCGGGCAGGACGTGGCGTCGTCTGTGGGGGTGTGGTTGGTCGGTTGTCGGGCCGAGACCAGCGAGCAGTCTAGCGCTCACTCGCCCCGTGTCTTCTTGATGATCTCCTCGGCCACCGACCGCGGGACCTCGGCGTAGGAGTCGAACTCCATGGAGTAGTTCGCCCGGCCCTGGGTCTTCGAGCGCAGATCGCCGACGTAGCCGAACATCTCGGAGAGCGGAACCAGCCCGCGCACGACCTTCGCACCGCTGATGTCTTCCATCGCCTGGATATGCCCGCGACGCGAGTTGATGTCGCCGATGACGTCGCCCATGTAGTCCTCGGGCGTCCGCACCTCAACGGCCATCATCGGCTCGAGCAGCACCGGGTCGCACTTGCGCACGGCCTCCTTGAACGCCATCGACCCGGCGATCTTGAACGCCATCTCGGAGGAGTCGACGTCGTGGTACCCGCCGTCGAGCAGGGTGGCCTTGATGCCGACCAGCGGGTACCCAGCGAGTGTGCCGTACTGCATCGCGTCCTGGATGCCGTGGTCAACCGAGGGAATGTACTCCCGCGGCACCCGACCACCGGTGACCTTGTTCGCGAACTCGTACAGTTCGCCCTCCGCGGTGTCGAGCGGCTCGAGCGCGATCTGGATCTTGGCGAACTGGCCGGACCCACCGGTCTGCTTCTTGTGGGTGTAGTCGTAGCGGTCCAGCGCGCGCCGGATCGTCTCGCGGTAGGCGACCTGGGGCTTGCCGACGTTGGCCTCAACTTTGAACTCGCGCCGCATCCGGTCCACGAGGATGTCGAGATGCAACTCGCCCATGCCGGCGATGATGGTCTGACCCGTCTCGTCGTCGAGGGTGACCTGGAAGGTCGGGTCCTCCTCCGCGAGCTTTTGGATCGCGGTACCGAGTTTCTCCTGGTCGCCCTTCGTCTTCGGCTCGATCGCCACCTGAAGCACCGGCTCCGGGAACGTCATCGACTCCAGCACCACCGGTGCGGCCAGGTCGCACAGGGTGTCTCCCGTCGTGGTCGTCTTGAGCCCGATCGCCGCATAGATGTGCCCGGCGAGAGCCTCCTCGACCGGGTTCTCCTTGTTGGCATGCATCTGGAACAACTTGCCGACCCGCTCCTTCTTCACCTTGGTGCTGTTCAGCACCTGGGTGCCGGCGGCGATGCGACCGGAGTACACGCGGATGAAGGTGAGCGTCCCGAAGAACGGGTGGGACGCGACCTTGAAGGCGAGTGCGCTGAACGGCTCAGTGGTGCTCGGCGCCCGGCTGACCTTGTCGTCCTCGCTGCCAGGGGCGTGCCCCTCCATCGCCGGCACGTCGACCGGCGACGGCAGGTACTCGACGACCGCGTCGAGCATGGGCTGCACGCCACGGTTCTTGAACGCCGAGCCGCACAGCACCGGGTAAACCTCCGACGCGAGCGTGAGGGCGCGGATGCCGGCACGCAACTCGTCTGCGGAGAGTTCACCGCCGTCAAGGTACTTCTCCATCAGTGCGTCATCGGCCTCGGCGACGCGCTCCACCAGGTGATGCCGGTACTCGTCGGCCTTCTCCTGGAGTTCGGCGGGGATCTCTTCTACCTCGTACTTCGCGCCCATGGTGACATCGCCCTTGGCGTCGCCAGGCCAGACCAGCGCGCGCATCTCGATGAGGTCGACGACTCCCACGAAGTCACTTTCGGCCCCAATCGGCAACTGCAGCACCAGCGGCTCCGCACCAAGGCGGTCTTTGATGGTGTCGACGGTGAAGTAGAAGTCAGCGCCGAGTTTGTCCATCTTGTTGACGAAACAGATCCGAGGGACGGTGTACTTGTCGGCTTGCCGCCACACCGTCTCGGACTGCGGCTCGACACCCTCCTTGCCGTCAAACACGGCGACCGCTCCATCAAGCACCCGCAGGGACCGCTCCACCTCGACGGTGAAGTCGACGTGACCGGGCGTGTCGATGATGTTCACCTGGTGGTCGTCCCAGAAACAGGTCACGGCAGCAGAGGTGATGGTGATTCCCCGCTCCTTCTCCTGCTCCATCCAGTCCGTCGTCGAGGCGCCGTCGTGGGTCTCGCCCATCTTTCGGTTGACGCCGGTGTAGAAGAGGATGCGCTCGGTCGCCGTGGTCTTGCCGGCGTCGATGTGCGCCATGATGCCGATGTTGCGGACTTTCGTGAGGTCCGTCAGGACGTCCTGTGCCACGTTCGTGTTCTCGTCTCGGTCTCGAGGGT
>JBOFJB010000346.1:0-3521 GCA_051650465.1 Dermatophilaceae bacterium
GCCTGGCTCACTGCCTACCGGATGCTGTTCACCCAGGCCCGGGCACAGCCCGGCTCGACCGTGCTGGTCCAGGGTGCTGCCGGCGGGGTGGCGACGGCGCTGGTGCAGCTCGGCTCCGCGGCCGGCATCCGGATGTGGGTGACCAGCCGGGATCCCGCACGTGGCGAGCAGGCCGTCGCCCTCGGTGCCGACCGCGCCTTCGAGAGCGGGGCCCGCGTGCCGGAGCGGGTCGACGCCGTAATGGAGACGGTCGGCGCGGCTACGTGGTCACACTCGGTTCGATGCCTCGCCCCAGGTGGAGTTGTCGTCATCTCCGGGGCCACCTCGGGCGATGCCCCAGCGAAGGCCGAACTGACCACTATCTTCTTTCGGCAGTTGCGGGTTCTCGGCTCGACCATGGGCACCCGTGGCGAGTTCGAGCAACTCGTCCGATTCGTGGTCGATCGCGGTATCGAGCCGCTCGTCGACTCGGTTCGGCCACTCGCGGAAGCCCGGGCCGGGTTCGCCCGGATGGTGGCGGGTGACGTCAGTGGCAAGGTCCTGTTCACCGTCGGTCGGTGATTTCTTCGGCTCGGCCCGGCGTCATCCGTCGAGGTGGAGCCACTCGTTCCAGCCGTTGTGCAGGACCAGCCACGCGATCAGGCCGTAGCCCGCCTGGCCGGGATGGTGCGGGGTGCGGCTCGCCGCGAGATCGGTGCGCCACTGTTCGTGGGTGACCAGCGGCCGGTAGCAGTCGACGAACGGCACGCCGCGCCGACCACACACATCTGCCTGGGCGTCGACGAGGGCCTCGACTCGGTCGGTGGTCCCGGTCTCGTCGGTCGGCGGCGGGCTGACCACAAAACTGGCGACGCCCTGGCTGGTGGCGTCGTCGAGCAGGTTGGCCAGGTTGAGCCGGTGCCGCGCGAGGCTCACCCCATTCGCGAGGTCGTCGGTTCCCACCGAGACGATCAGCCGCTTCTCGGTGCGGCCGGCCCACCGCCTCGGCACCTCCGCGGACCAGCCGGCCAGGACGTCGGCCGAGGTCGCGCCGCGAACCCCGAGGTTGTACGCCGTGATGTCGAGATCGGGATGCTGGGTGCGCCCGACGACCCGGGTAACCCAGCCTTGGGCCTTGGGATCGCCGACACCGACGACGAGTGAGTCGCCGAGGAACACCAGGGCAGCATCGCGCGGGCCGTCGGCCGTGACCGGTGGCTGCACGCTGGGGCGGAACTCCAGCGCGCCATCGTCCTGCTCGTCAGCCACCGGTGGGCTCACTCGTTATCGTCGTCGAGGCGAGCCAGCCAGGTCGCGAGGCGCTCGACCGGTGTCTCGAACTCCGGGTTGAGGTCGACGAAGGTGCGCAACTGCTCGGCCAGCCAGCCGAGCGTGACCTCGTCGGTCCCGCGTCGGGAGTCGAGTTCCTCGATGCCGCGGTCGGTGAAGTACACGCCCGCGACCCTACCGGCCGGGGTCGCCCGTCCCCTCGAAGGCTTGTGCCATCAGCGTCTGCTGCTCGGCGTTGTGCTTGCGGGTCGAGCCGGATGCCGGGGATGCCGACGCAGGCCGGGACACCACCCGCAATGGCCGGGTCTCGCCGTAACCGGCGAGCGCCTGGGGCAGACTCAGCGCCAAGAACGGCCAGGCGCCCATGTTCTGCGGCTCGTCCTGGACCAGCACGACCTCGGCACCGGGGTAGTCAGCGAGCGCCGCGGCCAGTTCGCGCGCCGGCAGCGGGTAGTACTGCTCGAGGCGCAGGATCGCGGTGCTGGTGTCACCCCGCTCGGCACGGGCGGCGTCGAGGTCGTGCACGACTTTTCCGGCGGCGATCAGCACCCGGGTGACAGCACTCCCGGCCACCCTGGTCCGGTCCGGGAGCACCGGCTGGAAGGTTCCCGTGGTGAAGTCCGCGGGGTCGCTGGCCGCGGCCTTCAGCCGAAGCATCGACTTGGGGGTGAACACGACGAGCGGGCGGCGCGGCCGGGCGTACGCCTGCCGGCGAAGCAGGTGGAAATACGACGCCGGGGTCGACGGGTAGGCGACCGACATGTTGCCCTCGGCGCACATCTGGAGGAACCGTTCGATGCGGCTCGAGGAATGGTCTGGTCCTTGGCCTTCGTACCCGTGCGGAAGGAGCAGCACCACCGAGGAGCGTTGGCCCCACTTTTGCTCGCCGGAAGCGATGAACTCGTCGACGATCGTCTGCGCACCGTTGAAGAAGTCGCCGAACTGAGCTTCCCACAGCACGAGCGCGTCCGGCCGCTCGACGGAGTAGCCGTACTCGAAACCCATCGCCGCGAACTCGGACAGCAGGCTGTCGTACACCCAGAACCGCGCCTGACCCTCGCCGAGGTAGAGCAGCGGCGTCCACTCGGCCGCGGTCTCCTTGTCGATGAGTACTGCGTGCCGCTGCACGAAGGTGCCCCGGCGGCTGTCCTGCCCGGCGAGCCGCACCGGGGTGCCCTCGGTGAGCAGGGAGCCGAACGCGAGCAACTCACCGGTGGCCCAGTCGATACCGCCCGAGCGCACGCTCGCCGCGCGCTTCTCGAGCATCTGGCGCAGTTTGGGGTGCACGGTGAAGCCGTCGGGCGGTTGGACGAAGACGTCGCTGAGCCGGCGCAGCGTGCGGTCGGAGATCGCCGTGTCGGATGCCGAGCGCGTCGGACGGTCCGCATCGCTCGCCTGTGCAGCGGGAGGCTCGAGGCCGGTGTGCCCCTCCAGGTCAGTTCCCGCGTAGGTGGCGTCGCCAGGATCGGCATCCGAGCGCCGCAGCGTCTCTTTGGTCTCGGCGAAGACCCGCTCGAGCTGCTGCTGGTAGTCGCGTAGTGCCGCCTCGGCATCCTCGACGGTGATGTCACCGCGCCCGATGAGGCTCTCGGTGTAGTGCTTGCGCACCGAGCGCTTGGCCTCGATGAGGGTGTACATCAGTGGCTGGGTCATCGACGGGTCGTCGCCCTCGTTGTGGCCGCGCCGGCGGTAACAGACGAGGTCGATGACGACGTCCTTGTGGAACTCCTGCCGGAACTCGTAGGCGAGTTCGGCGACCCGGACGCACGCCTCCGGGTCGTCGCCGTTGACGTGGAAGATTGGTGCCTGGATCATTCGCGCGACATCGGTGGAGTAGGTCGACGACCGAGACGAACTCGGCGAGGTGGTGAATCCGACCTGGTTGTTGATGACGACGTGCACCGTCCCGCCGGTGCGGTACCCGCGCAACTGGCTGAGGTTGAGCGTTTCCGCGACCACGCCCTGGCCGGCGAAGGCGGCATCCCCATGGAGCAGCACCGGCAGCACGGTGAAGTCCTCGCCGGCGAGGTTGAGGCGGTCCTGCTTGGCCCGGACGATCCCTTCGAGCACCGGGTTGACCGCCTCGAGGTGCGAAGGGTTGGCGGCGAGGTAGACCTTGGTCTGCGCGCCACCTTCGGCGGTGAACGTTCCCTCGGTACCGAGGTGGTACTTCACGTCGCCCGAGCCCTGCACCGACTTCGGGTCCTGCTTGCCCTCGAACTCGCGGAAGATCTGCCCGTAGGACTTGCCGG
>JBOFJB010000347.1:0-3429 GCA_051650465.1 Dermatophilaceae bacterium
GCAGATGGCTCAGCGACGACTTCGACCCTGCCGAGATGACGCGCGCCATGGAGGCGCAGACCGCGAGGCTGCACGCGATGCAGGAGCGGCTCGCCGAGACGGCGGTGACCGTGCACTCGTCCGACCGGCTGGTGAGCGTGACGGTGGCCGGCTCGGGGGCGGTCACCGACATCGACATCCACCCGAGTGCGTTCACCGACCTTGAGCACGACCGCATCGCACCGCTCCTGCTGCGCACCATCCAGGAGGCGGCCCACCAGGCAGGCGACCGGATCCGCGAGGGTCTGACGGACGTGCTGGGCGACGCTCAGCTGGTGGACGACTCGATGCGCGGGTGGACCGGCCTGGTGCGGCCCGTCGAGGACGACGACGCCGGCGACCAGGAGACCCAGCGACTTCTCGGTCAGCTCAGCCCGCCGGCCTGAGCGGCCGGCGCGCCGCGCCAGTCGTCCCGGCCTGCCGAGCGCGGCATCCGAGCCCCTGACAGGTGGAACTCGAGGAGCCAGGTCGTCCCGGCTCCGGGTGCCGTGCGAAGCGCGAGTCTGGCACCCGCATCGCGCGCGAGGTCGACGATCACGCGGGTGCCGATGTGCCCGGTCGCCGGGTCGACCAGACGGTCGGCATCGAACCCGACGCCGTCGTCGGACACCTCGACCAGCACCCGGTCGTACTCCTGCCAGATCTGTACCCGTGCCGCCGCAGCCTGGGCATGGGCGGCGACATTGCGCAGCGCCTCGTGGACGATCCGATGGGCGAGCTCCTGGCGAGGGAGGTCCAGCGCCGAGCCGGCCGAGAGCTCGACGTCGACCGCGACCTCGACGCCGTCGGCGCGCAGTGGTTCCGCCAGGTGTTCGAGCGCACGCTGCAGCCCCTCCTCGGCGATCGACGGGGGGTAGAGATCCACGAGCAGCGACCGCTGCTCGTGCACGGTGCCCCGCACCTCGGTGGACAGGGTCCGGAGATCGTCGCCGACGTCGGCCGCGCCGTGGCTTCGGGCCCGGCGTGCGAGGTCGTCCATCGAGACGGTCGCCGCGGCGAGCACCTGGATCACCCCGTCGTGGAGGTCGCCGGCGATCCGGCGGCGCTCGTCGAGCGAGGCGTCGACGCTGCGCTGCAGCAGCTCCTCGCGTTCGGAGCGGGCCCGGCGCACGATACGCCAGACCAGCGGGAGGAGCAGGGTCAGCAGGGCGACCAGGCTCAGGGTGATGAGGGCCGCGAACCCCCGCCACAGCTCGTCGGTGCGCTTCTCGACGGAGTCGTAGGTCGAGTAGGCCTCGACGAGGACGGTGCGGTTCTCCGGCCCGACGACCGGCCGGTAGACCTCGAGCAACCGGTCCCACCGGCGCAGGTTGGCGTGCTCGGGCCGGGTGAGGTCGGTGACCGCGGAGCGGCCGCGGGGGTCGCCGAGGTCGACCTGCAGGTCGGCCGGCAGGTCGTAGCGGCGGCCGATGAGCGACCGGTCGTCGGAGCAGAGGATCGTGCCGTCGGGGTCCCACACCTTGATCGACGCCACCTCCTCGCTCCCTGCCGCGAGGATGAGCGCGCGATGCAGCCGGTTCGTCGCCCGGTCCCGGCGCCACTGGCGGGGCGACCACAGGTCGGCCTCGAGCGCGGGGACGACGACGTTGACCGCGAGCAGGTCGGTTCGCTCGGTCGCGTCGCGAAGGCCCTGGTCCTCGGCGGCGCGTCGAGTTGCCGAGAGGCCGGCGACCACCACGACGACCAGCACGACCAGGGCACTGACGACGATCTGGAGGAGCACGCGTCGCGGCGGCGGCACACCGACGTCGGCGCGGGTAGCGCCGTCGGTGAGCACGCGCCAGGAGTCGTCCCGAGCTGAGAGGGACAGCCGGCGGTCGACGTCCGACCGGCCGTCTCGGTCCGGCGACGGGGGTGGGCGGTGCGTCATCCGCGTTCACCACCGTGAACGGCGGGCTGGAGGCCGAGGCGCCAGGTGGTGCCCTCGCCCGGCGCGGTGCGCAGCGCCAGTACGGCTCCTGCCTCGCGGGCGAGGTCGACGATGACGCGGGTGCCGAGATGACCCGACGCGGGGGCCGCGAGACGCGCGGGGTCGAACCCGACGCCGTCGTCCCACACCTCGAGTGCCACCCGGTCGTCGATCCGGCGAAGACGAAGTCCTGCCGTGGTCGCCTGCGCGTGGCGGACGACGTTGCGGAGCGTCTCCTGGGCGATGCGTCGCACGAGTTCCTGGCCGGCTCCGTCCAGTGCCGCGACGGCGGCGGTGTCGACATCGAGGTCGGTCTCCGTGCCGGCCACTCGCAACGGTGCGACGAGGTCGTCGAGCGCACGCTCCAGGCCGTCCTCGCCGAGCACCGGAGGATAGAGGTCGAGGAGCAGCGAGCGCTGGCTGCCCAGGCTCGTGCGCATCGTGGTCGCCAGGAGGCGGAGGTTGCGGCTCAGTCCGTCGGCGCCGTGTCGGTCGGCCTGTCCGGCCAGGTCATCCATCGAGACGGTCGTCGCGGCGAGCGTCTGCACGATGCCGTCGTGGAGGTCGCCCGCGATCCGGCGGCGCTCGTCGAGCGAGGCGTCGACGCTGCGTTGGAGCAGTGCCTCCCGCTCGCGGCGCGCGCGCTGCAGGATCGTCCAGACGAGGGGGAGCAGGATCGCCGCGAGCACCACGAGACTGGCGGCAGCCAGCCCGGCGAAGACCCTCCAGAGCTCGGCGGTGCGGCGGTCGACGGAGTCGTACGGAGAGTGCACCTCGACGAAGGCGGTACGGCCTTCCGGTGCCTCGATCACGCGGAACACCTCGAGCAGCGGCTCGTCGCCCAGTCGCGAGTGCTCGAGCTCGTCGCCGTCCACGACGATCGAGCCGATGCCGTCGCCCTCGAGCGCCAGGCCGAGTCCCGCAGGTTGGGTGAAGCGCCGACCGACGAGCGAAGGGTCGTCGGCCGCTAGCACGGTGCCGTCCGGGTCCCAGATCTTCACCGAGGTGACCAGCCCGCCGTCGATCACCTCGACCATCACGGCTCGCAGACGTTTCGAGGCGACGTCCCTGACCTTCTCGTCGCCCGACCACAGGTCACGCGTGAGATTCGGTCGCACCACGTCAAGAGTAATCTGGTCGGCTCGAACCTCCGTCTCGCGCAGCCCTTCGCGCTCGGCGGCCTGTCGGATCGCCCATCCGCCCGCCGTTCCGACGACGGCCAGCACGACGAGGGCGCTCACCACCACCCGCACCAGGAGACGCCACGTCGTGAGCGGCTCGCCGACGCGGACGGCCGGCTCGTCCGTCAGTGTGCGCCAGGTCCCGCCGGTTCTTCCTGATAACGATTTCATCCGCACTGGCCGGGTGGTGTTCCTCGTACTCATCGCGGCGTCTCCGTGCGTCGTGAGTGGGCGGACCCATGTCAGGTCGACGCTTGCGTGTGAGTGGTTCACCTGCAGGCCGGACCGCTCCTGAACGTT
>JBOFJB010000348.1:0-9291 GCA_051650465.1 Dermatophilaceae bacterium
GCACCGGTGGCGGACCCCGGCCGGGACACCACCACCTCGGTCACCGACCGCACCTCACGGCCGACGAAATCGCCTGCCGACGCCTCCCACCCGGACAGCCCCGACATCGTGCCGCGCGGCGCTTCGGATGCTGCCGCCAGCGTCTCGCGGTACGCCTCGCGGTCGTGGCGGGCGACATCGAGCGACGCGACGTCATCCGAACCCACTCGTAGCGTCAACCACCCCGGCCGGGGCGGGTTCGGCGTGAGGTCACCTGCCGGCACCGGGTCGTCGGCATGCTCGACCGACAGCACCTGTACCCGCTCCGGCACGGGGAACAGCCCCACCGGTGCCCCGGTGGTGACCACATGCGTCACCCGGTTGCGCTCGGTGAAGCGCGGGTCGCTGGCAAGCGCCGCGGCGAGGATCCCGCCCTGGTGGTGCCCGGCGAGCAACACCGGGTCCTCGGAGAAGGACCGCTGAGGACCATCCGCCGTGGCGTCACCACGCGCGGCGTCACCCCGCACGGCGTCACCCCGCGCGGCGTCACCCGGCGCCGAACCATCTGGCGCGGCCCCATCCCGGCCCGACCTCGCCTGGGCCATCTCGAGTGCTGCAACCACACCGAGTGCGGCGAACGTGGCGTCACCGGCCAGGGCACGAACGTCGGTGGTCGCGTCGAAGGGGTTGGCACCCGCGCTCGGGCCCCACTCCTGGATGCCCGGCACGACGACCACCCAGCCCGACCCACCGTCGCCGGTGGCCACCTCGAGCACTCGTACGCGCCCGCCGTCGATACCGGCCCCGAGAGCTACCAGATCAGCCGGACTGTCGAGGGTCGAGACCGAGACGGTCGGTTCGACGAGGCGAACCTCCGGGGCGCCGCTGTGCTCGGCGAGCCCGCCGGCACGTTCAGCGAGTTCAGCCCCCGCCGCGACCCCGGCGAGCAGCGCGGACGCAGCCTGCTCGACCTGCGCGTAGGTGCGTGCGGCGATCCGTAGCCGGCTGGCGAGGAGGTCGAGATCCACGGCGCGGCCCCACAACCCGGCAGGCCCGACCAGCCGGAGCACCTCGGCTCGCGCTGCCACGGCACTCCCGACCACGACCCACTGGCTGGGGTCACCCAGCCCCGACCATGGGGTCTCCGACGGGGCCGCGGCGAGCGCCCGAGTCAGTGCGTAGGAGTCGTCACGCAGGGAACCGGCGACCTGCTCGAGCCGCTGCGCCACCGCGACCAGTGCATCGGACCGGACGGTCACCGCGCTCACGGCCGACTCCCCCGCGTGCGGCCACGCGACCCTCGAACGCTGCCCAGCCCGGCACCGACCACCTGGAGATCGTCGGACAGCACCCCGGGTGCGACCGACCGGGCCCTGACCTCGCCGCGGATGGGCTCAGCGGCTCGACCCTGCCACCAGGGCATCGCACACCAGGCCAGTGTTCCCCAGTGCTCGTCGATCTGGCCCGCGGCGTTACGCGCCGCTGCGGCCAGCCCGTCAACGCGACCACGCGCCATCGCCACCACCTCTTGCGAGAGTCCCCTGCGACACCGTGTGTGTCGCTGCTCTCATCCCAGCACTCGGCGGCCGGTCTCGCCATCCGCCGGCGTCGGCAAGCCGAGATCTGTGGACAACGGTGTCCCGGTGCGGCGCGCTGTGGACAACTCGGCGCGCCTAGCCTGAGCCCATGCCGCACCACGACCTCGTCATCATCGGCAGCGGCTCGGGCAACAGCCTGCTCACGCCCGAGCTCGACGGACTCGACATCGCCATCATCGAGAAGGGCACCTTCGGGGGCACCTGCCTCAACGTCGGCTGCATCCCGACCAAGATGTTCGTCCTCCCGGCCGACCGGGTGGTCGAGGCGGCGGATGCCGCCCGCCTCGGCGTGCGGTTCGGCGCGCCTGAGGTGGACTGGCCCGGCATCCGGGACCGCGTCTTCGGCCGCATCGATCCGATCAGCCGCGGCGGCGAACAGTACCGCGACAAGCAGGAGCACACGACCCTCTACCGCACTCGCGCCCGCTTCACCGGGGACCGGCGGCTCACGCTCGACACCGGCGAGGAGGTCACCGCCGACCGGGTCGTCGTCGCGGCCGGCTCCCACCCGAACTTTCTCGAGGTCGACGGGCTGCGGGATGCCGACCCGGGAGGAGGCATCCACACCTCGGACACGGTGATGCGCCTCGACGCGCTGCCCCGGCGGATGGCGATAGTCGGCGGCGGCTATGTGGCCTGCGAACTGGCTCACGTGTTCTCCGCGCTCGGGGTGCAGGTCACCCAGATCCAGCGCTCGGCGACGCTGCTCAGCCATCTCGAGGTCGAGTTGGCCCAGCGGTACACCTACGCGGCCCGGCACCGGTACGACGTCCGCGTCTCCAGCCAGGTCACCGCCGCCGAGCGGATGGGCGACACCTGGCGGCTGACGGTCGACGGGCCGGGCGGGCCGAACCATGCCGACGCCGAAGTGGTGCTCATCGCTGTCGGCCGGCGCCCGAACACCGACCTGCTCGACGCGGCCGCGGGCGGGCTCGACACCCACGACGACGGCCGTCTCGTCGTCGACGAGCAGTTGCGCTGCACCGCACCCGGCGTGTGGGCAGTCGGCGATGTGTGTGCCGAGATGCAGCTCAAACATGTGGCCAACCACCACGCGCGGATCGTGGCGCACAACCTCGCCGTCGACCTCGGCCGCACCGCGGGCTCACCTGCCGCGCTCGACGACCGGCCCGTGCCCTACGCCGTGTTCGGGCACCCGCAGATCGCGTCGTTCGGGCCGACCACCGCCGAACTCGACTCAGCCGGAACGCCATACGTCACCGCCACCCAGCGCTACGGCGACGTCGCCTACGGCTGGGCGCTGGAGGACCGCGGCGGCCTGCTCACCGTGCACGCCTCCCCCGAGGGCCGCGTGCTCGCGGCGCACGCGGCCGGGCCGCAGGCGTCGACGCTGATCCAGCCGTTGCTTCAGGCCGCGACGTTCGGCCAGCACGCGCACGAGGTCGCCCGCGATCAGTACTGGATCCACCCGGCACTGTCCGAGGTCGTCGAGAACGCACTGCTCGGCCTCGAGGTGAAGGCTGTCCACCAGCCCGGATGACGCCCCGTGCTGTCCACGGCCGAGGCCGGCGAGCCAGCCCCGAAACACCCACGACAAGCCGGCCGGACGTATCTCGTTTGGCAGTGACGCATCGATGATCTATCTGTACAGAATCACACCCTTTCTGTACGGTTTGAGGATGTCATCGATCAATGTCACGGATGCACGCGCCCGGTTCTCCGAGATCCTTCACAGGTCGCGCACGGAGGCCGTCGTCGTGGAGCGCCACGGCCTGCCGGAGGCGGTGCTGATCAGTCCCGAGGAGTACGAGCGCCTGATGGACCTCGCGGATGAGGCCGACGACGTCCGCGCGTTCGATGCGGCGATGGAGGAAGACGGCGCGAGCATCCCCTGGGCGCAGGTCAAGGCCGATCTGGGCTGGGGATGAGCCGCTACCGCGTCGAACTCCGGCCGGCAGCCGTCAAGGCCCTGCGCAGGGTCGACCGAACCGAGCAGAAGCGCATCCAGGGCGTCATCTCGCTGCTCGGCGAGGATCCGCGGCCCCCAGCATCGCGCCCGCTCCGGGGGCGTGACGGCTTCCGAGTGCGGGTCGGCAACTACCGCGTCATCTACACGATCCACGATGACGTGCTCGTCGTGGTCGTCGTCACGCTCGGGCACCGTCGGCACGTGTATCGCGAGTAGCCGGCCCAGCGCGCCAGGATCCATGTCAGCTCGCTGCGCTCGCCCAGACAGCGGTAGCGGCCCATCCCCACCTGGCCGGCCGACCCGAGGCTGGGCTCCTGTTCCGGACGCTCGTCGGACTCGCGTTCGTCGGGACGCTGCTCGGCGTCGTCGCTGGAGCCGGCGTCCTCGCCCGGGCCTCGCGGTGGCGCGCGCTCGGTGGCGGCGTGGTCGCCGCAGCCGTAGGCCCATGGGCGCTCGCCGTACTCCGGGCCTTGCCGGCCCCCGGCGACGGCGGAGTCCCGACGAGCGCGCTCGCGCGGACGGCCCTGGCCGGCGTCATCGTGCTGGCCCTGCTGCGCGTCGGGTGGCGGCCGTGGCCGCGTCTCCTCGCCTGGCCGGTGGCCGTCGGCATCGCGTGGGGGTTCCAGGCGGTCGCCACCGCGATGGCCCATCTCGGGGCCTACGCGCGGCCCGGAATGGGCGAGGGCGAAGGGTTGCGCGAACTCGTCGACGCGACGGTCGACGTCCTTCTCCTCTCGTCGCGAGGCACCGTCGAGAACCCGGCACCGGCGCTGCTCGCAGTAGTCACTGCCCTCGTCGTGGCGGCGGTTTCCACGTCGGTGGGCCGAGGACGGAGCGCGGCCTCGACCTGACGCCGGCCCACCTGCCCGGATGGCGTGCGCGCGCCCTGATCAGCCGCCGCTCGGTGCGGTGCCGGGCGGGTCCACCGGGTCGCGGTCGGTGAGGCAGTAGACCCGGCCGACCGGGTCGCACAGGACCGTCCAGAACTTTCCCTCATGCACCAACCGCGCCCCGAGACCGACGTGCCGAGCGGTGCTCGCGCCCCGGTCGGCAGAGGCGAAGTCGACGTGCGCGCCCACCACGCCGTCGGTATCGCCACCGGAATCGACCTCGCCGAGCCGCTGCAGCAGGAGCCGGAACGGGATGCCGCCGGGCCGCTCGAGGTACGAGAACTCCGGCAGCCGGCCAGGCCGCGACCGCCATCCGGTGAGGTCGCGCCAGAACGCGACCTCCGTGTCGAACCACGCGCCGGGGATGTCGAGACACACCTGATCGAGAAGCTCCACGGCGCCCTCGCGCACCTGCCGCGTCTCACCCTGCCAGGCGGTCAGGCAGAACGTGAACCCCCCGGGAGAGCGCAGGATGACGACCGTGTCACCGAGCGCGCCGGTGCGCACGGCGCCGAGCGCCTCGGCCCGGGAGGCGGCCACCTCGACATCCTCGACGTCAAGGTCCAGGTGGACTCGACCGGGCCCCTCCGCGAGCACCTGCAACTTCACCCAGGCGTCGCCGCGTGCGGGTAGCAGGGTCGCGAACTCGTCGTGCTCGCCACGGGTGGGTGAGAACGCCCAGCCGGTGGCCTCCGACCAGAACCGCCACGACCGAGCGGCATCGGCAGCCCGCGTGTCGAGGAACACCCAGGCCCACCGGATGACGACTGCCCCAGGCCGGGCAGCCGGTGTGACCCCGACATCCGCTGCGGTGCTGGCGACCGCCGGCTCCGCGGGGCGCACCGACTCCGCGGGAGGCGCCGGCTCCGGGGGAGGCGCCCGGTCAGGAACGGGCGCGGTCGGTGGCGGCGACGTCATCCGTCCATCATGTCGCCCAGGTGTGACAGGCAAGTACGGACCCGTTCGCGCCACCAGGCCGCGCGTTCGGGCGGCGCCGCCCAGCGCCGGATCAGGTCGGGGTCGGCAGCGACGGCACGGACCGTGAGGTGGCCGTCACCCTGAACGAGCGGGGATGACGTGACGTCGCCGCCGAGGAGCGCGACGGTGCCGAGACCGCAGGCGTGCTCGAGCGACGGCAGCGCCGCGGCCAGCATGACCCCGGCGGCGATCCCGACGCTGGTGTCGAGCGCGGAGGAGACGACGGCGGGGAGCCCGCACTCCTCGACCACCCGCAGCGCGGGCCGTACCCCACCGAGCGGGGCCACCTTGACGACGACGAGGTCGGCGGCCCCGAGCTCGCGGACCCGCACCGGATCGCCGGCGCGACGGATCGACTCGTCGGCGGCAACGGGGACGTCGACGCCGGCGCGGGCGAGGGCGACGCGGAGGTCGCGGAGCTCTTCGACGGTGGCACAGGGCTGTTCGGCGTACTCGAGTCTGTACCGCGACAGCGCGGTCAGCGCATCGACGGCGTCAGCGACCGACCACGCACCGTTCGCGTCGACCCGCACCCGCCCGGCCGCGCCCAGCGCGTCGCGGACGGCAGCGACCCGATCGAGGTCGTCGGCCAGTGCCTGGCCGCGTTCGGCGACCTTGACCTTGGCCGTGGTGCAGCCGGGAAACCGCGCCAGGACGTCAGGCACTCGATCGGCCGGTACTGCTGGGACGGTGGCGTTCACCGGGACCTCGTGGCGAACCGGGACGGGCCAGCCCACCCATGCCGCCTCGATGGCGCACGCGAGCCACCGCGACGCCTCAGGGACGCCGTACTCCGCGAACGGCGCGAACTCGCCCCAGCCGGCGGGCCCCTCGATGAGCGCCGCCTCGCGGACCGAGACCCCGCGGAACGGCATCCGCATCGGGATCGCGACGACGTGGACCGCGCCGAGCAGTTCTTCTTGCGAGGGGAACCCAGGGGCGCGATCCGGCACCACCCCACGGTAGGCGGGTGCGTCGTCCGGCGGGCAGCCGGATCACGCGCGCCCGCCCGGCACCGGCGGCCCGCCCCGCTCGGCACCGGCGGCCCGCCCCGCTCGGCGGAGGTATCCGTGCCGACGCCGGCTGCGAGCACCGCGTTCGGCCCGAGGATGCTCCGACCCTCCCGCTCGCGCGGCCTGCGCCGTCGGCGCCGGGTGCCGTCGATAGCCTGGCGTTCGTGAGCGCCATCCCAGGAGTGAGCGAGACCTTCGATCCGGCCGCGTGGCACGACGTGCCCGGGTTCGGCGACCTCACCGACGTCACCTACCATCGTGCGCGCGAAATCGGCTGTGTCCGAGTCGCATTCGACCGGCCGGAGGTGCTCAACGCGTTCCGGCCGCATACCGTCGACGAACTGCACCGGGTGCTCGACCACGCCCGCCGCTCCCCCGACGTCGGCGTGGTGCTGCTCACCGGCAACGGCCCCGGACCGGCCGGCACCGGCAGCGCCGGGAAGTGGGCGTTCTGCTCCGGCGGCGACCAGCGGATCCGCGGCCGCTCGGGCTACCAGTACGCCGCCGATCCCGGGGGCGACGCGACGTCATCCGGCATCGACGACCGGCGCGTGCAGGCCGAGGGCGGGCGGCTGCACATCCTCGAGGTGCAGCGGCTGATCCGCACCATGCCCAAGGTCGTCGTCGCCGTGGTGGGCGGGTGGGCGGCCGGCGGCGGGCACAGCCTGCACGTCGTGTGCGACCTCACGCTCGCCTCCCGGGAGCACGCCCGGTTCAAGCAGACGGATGCCGATGTCGGCTCCTTCGACGGCGGCTACGGCTCGGCCTACCTCGCGAAAATGGTGGGGCAGAAGGCCGCTCGCGAGATCTTCTTCCTCGGCCGCACCTACTCCGCCGACGACATGCACCGGATGGGCGCGGTCAACCTCGTCGCCGACCACGCCGACCTCGAGGCCACCGCGCTCGGCGTCGCCCGCGAGATCCTCGGCAAGAGCCCACAGGCCATCCGGATGCTGAAGTTCGCCTTCAACCTCGTCGACGACGGCCTCATGGGGCAGCAGGTCTTCGCCGGCGAGGCCACCCGCCTCGCGTACATGACCGACGAGGCGGTCGAGGGCCGCGACCAGTTCCTCGAGAAGCGCGACCCCGACTGGTCCCCCTTCCCCTGGCACTTCTGACCCGCGACGGCTCTGCGTGGGCCGGCGCCCTCTGGGCTCGATGTGCGGCGGGCCCACCACAGCAGGCGATCATGGTCGGCCAGGCGAGAGAACGGCTGCCGCGTAGGCTCTCGCCGTGGCCGCCGGACTCGACGAGATCACGCAACTCGCGTTGACCTCCCGGTGAATCAACGTGCCCTGGTGGCGAGCGCCCTGCTGGCAAGCCTTGACGACCCGGTGGACCCGGCTGAGGTCCACGACGCGTGGACGGCGGAGATCGCGTCTCGGGTCGACGATGTCGTGAGTGGTCGGGTGCCGACCATCTCTCGGGATGACGTCAGCGCGCAGCTCGCAGCAGACCGCGCTCAGAGACAGCGGTGACGCTCACTGTTCGGTATCACCCAGCGGCTCTTGCCGAGTTCCGTGCCGATGTCGCGTGGTTCGAGGGGCGTGGCCCCGGACTCGGAGACCGGTCGTCGTCGCTCTTGCTCACGAGAAGCGCAAGCCGGGCTACTGGCGCGAGCGCTTCGCGGAGACGTGAGTCGCGAGAGTCACCACTGCCGAGCCAGATTGCGGCGGAGCCCTTCTGGTCCGCCGCGGTCGGTCCCTGGTGGCTGTAAGCCCGCGGTGCGGCAGTCCCGGACGTACGTTCCTTGGTGGTCGCAGGACGAGGTGCACAGGGAAACGGCGTCGCTGAAGGTACATCCCGACTACGGTCGCCGTCGTGACGTTCACTGCCCTGCACCAGGCACTCGGCCGGCAGCCCGGCCCGATCAACTCGGAGATGCTTGACGAGGCCATCGAGAACGGAGTCGACGAGGCCGACGGGCTCGACTGGAAGCGCGACCTACCGGCCGCATTACGCGTCACAACGCTACCGCCATCGGTATAGTTGTGACATGACCGCCACAATGAGGTACCGGGATGTCGTACGCGAGATCGCGCTCGACCACTACGGCTACGTCACCACCAAGGCGGCGGCCGAAGCCGGGGTGCCGGCCGTCGAGCTGCCGAAGCTGGCGGCGCGGGGAGGTCTGGAGAGCATCGCCTACGGGCTGTACCGCGTCCCGAACATCCCACCGAACGACCTCGACCAGTTCGCGGAGGCGCTCCTCCGCGCCGGCGACGGCGCCTTTCTCGTCGGGGAGTCGGTGCTCGCGATATTCGGCCTGGCAGATGTCAACCCGCGAAAGATCACGGTCGGCGTCCGGCGGCGCACTCGCCCCAGGCTTCCGGCGTACGTCGAGCTGGTTCCGGCGAAGGTCGACGCGGCGACGACTCACTACGAGGGCTTGGAGTCGCAGACCGTCGCCGACGCGATTCTCGAATGTCGCGGTCGCATCGAGCGGGAGCGCCTGCTGGATGCCGCCAAGAAGGCGCGCAAGGAAGGTCTGTTGACCACCACCGAATGGACCCGGGTCCGGAAGGCGCTCCAGTCGTGAGTTACCCCGACGCCCCGGCCAGTCCTGCCATCGCCGCGCGGCTCGTCGGCGTCGGCGCATGTTGGGCACTTGCGCACCAAGCAGAGCGACCACGAGGTCGATCTCATCGTCGAAGGCGAGGACCGGCAGGTTGTTGCCTTCGAGATCAAGCTGAGCGACACAGTCGGCGACAGGGACGTACGCCACCTCAACTGGCTGCACGCGCAGATCGGCGGCCGGCTCGCTGACCGGGTGCTCATCACCACCGGAGCGCACGCGTACCGACGGGAAGACGGTGTCGCCGTCGTGCCCCTCGCGCTACTCGGGCCATAGTCGGCGATGTCGCGAATCTGCCCGGGGCCGTGTCGAACTCGGCGTACTTGCC
>JBOFJB010000349.1:0-10435 GCA_051650465.1 Dermatophilaceae bacterium
TGTTCCAGCAACGGCCGTCCCAGGGCTGGGGTACCGCAGAGCAGATCCTCGACCCCGAGTACTCGACCAACAAGTTCTACGACGCCCTCGTCAAGGTGGACGGCTACACCGACCTCGAGATCGCCGTAGCGGCCCAGAAGGTGCAACTCTCGGCCGACGGTTCGGCATACGCGCAGCACGAGGCTCAGGCCCGGGTCACCGCCTCGGTGCTCTCCGGGCAGACCGAGGCTGGCGTCGGATGCAGCCTCGACGACCCCGCGTCGCCAGGCGAGGCTGACGCGCTTGCAGCCCTCCTGAAGGAGGACTTCGGGCTGGACGGCCGTGCCGATCAGAACCGGGTCTCGGTGACGACCGGCAGCAGCCAGGCGACCTGGGCGGTGGCATCCTGGGCGGTCGCGCGGGCTGCCGAGACCGGCGCCGTGCGAGTCGTGGCCGACGGTCGCGAGTGGACTCGAGGCCAGGGCGCGGATGCGCTGCGGTGGCACCCCATCGGCGGCGGCGCCGCGGACGACCGCCGCGTCGTCATCCACCTCGCCTGATCGAGCCGAACTACCCCGGCACCGTGTCAGGCGCCGCCGACGGCTCCCGGCCACCGGCTCACAGCTCCCCGAGAAGCCGGCTCAGCGACTGGTGAGGGGGGCGTAGTCGCGCTGCAACTCACCGATGTACACCTGGCGGGGGCGACCGATCTTCGTCGTCGGGTCCTCGATCATCTCGCGCCACTGGGCGATCCAGCCGGGGAGCCGACCGAGCGCGAACAGCACGGTGAACATGCGGGTCGGGAACCCCATCGCCTTATAGATCAACCCGGTGTAGAAATCGACGTTCGGATAGAGCCGACGCTCGACGAAGTAGTCGTCCGCGAGCGCGATCTCCTCCAGCCGCAAAGCGGTCTCGAGCAGTTCGTCGCTACCGGGCACCTTGGTGAGGATGTCGTGAGCGGTCTTCTTGATGATCGCCGCCCGCGGATCGTAGTTCTTGTACACCCGGTGCCCGAAGCCCATCAATCGGACGCCGGCCTCCTTGTTCTTCACCCGTTTCATGAACGTGTCGACGTCATCGCTCGAGTCCCGGATCCGCTGGAGCATCTCGAGGACCGCCTGGTTCGCGCCACCATGCAGCGGCCCGGACAACGCGTGGATACCGGCCGACACCGACGCGAACAGGTTGGCCTGCGCTGACCCGACAAGGCGAACCGTCGACGTGGAGCAGTTCTGCTCGTGGTCGGCGTGCAGCACCAGCAGCAGGTTGACCGCCTTGACCAGGTCAGGGTCGAGGTCGTACCCGGTGGCCGGCACGCCGAACGTCATCCGGAGGAAGTTCTCGACCAGCGAGAGCCGGTTGTCCGGGTAGAGGAACGGCTGGCCGATGGACTTCTTGTAGGCGTAGGCCGCGATCGTCGGCAACTTGGCGAGCAGCCGGATCGTCGAGATCTCGACCTGCTCGGCGTCGAACGGGTCGAGGCTGTCCTGATAGAACGTCGACAACGCCGACACCGCCGACGACAGCACCGGCATCGGGTGCGCATCGCGCGGGAAGCCCTGGAAGAACGCCTTGAGATCCTCGTGCAGCATGGTGTGCTGACGCACCTGGTCCTCGAACTCGGCGAGTTGCCCGGATGACGGGAGTTCGCCGTAGACGAGCAGGTACGAGACCTCGAGGAACGAGGAGTGCTCGGCGAGTTGCTCGATCGGGTATCCGCGGTAGCGCAGGATGCCCTGGTCACCGTCGATGTAGGTGATCGCGCTCGTGCAACTCGCCGTGTTGACGAACCCCGAGTCCAGGGTGACGTTGCCGGTCTCCTTGAGGAGGCCGGAGATGTCGTACCCACCGTTCCCCTCGGTGGCGCCGACCAGCGAGAGGTCGACCTGTCTGCCATTGGCATGCAGAAGGGCACCGTCGGTCATGTGGGAGATCCTTGTCGATCGGGGCCAGGGCTGCGCTCGACAGTACCCGGCTGCGCCGTGACCCGTGGACGGCAGGTCACCCGAGCCACCTCCTGGCCCGGCACCGTTACCTGCTCGACCGGGCCATCCGGGCGGCGGCCGCGGCGACCCGCTCGTCGGTGGCGGTCAGGGCGATCCGGACGTGTTCCGCGCCGGCCCCGCCGTAGAACTGGCCAGGAGCCACGAGGATGCCGAGCGCGGCCAGGCGGTCGAGCGTCACCCGAGCGGGCTCACCAGCGGTCGCCCAGAGGTAGAGCCCTGCCTCGGAGTGGTCGACCCGCAGCCCGAAGCCCTCGACGGCGGACCGCAGCCGAACTCGCCGCCGCCGGTACCGCTCTTTCTGCTCCGTCACATGCGCGATGTCGCCCAGCGCTGCAACCAGCGCACACTGCACCGGCCAGGGCACGATCATCCCGGCGTGCTTGCGTACCTCGAGCAGGCGGGCGACCAGTGCGGGGTCTCCGGCGACGAACGCCGCCCGGTACCCGGCCAGGTTGGACTGCTTGGACAGCGAGTACACGCAGAGCAACCCCTCATGCGACCCGCCGCAGACCCGTGGGTCGAGCACGCTGGGTGTGGTGGGCGGCTCGACCGAGGACGGATCGCGGAGCCGCCAGTCGAATTCGGCGTAGCACTCGTCGGAGGCGACCACCACCCCGTGCTCGCGAGCCCACGCCACGACCTTGGCCAGATGCGCTACCCCGAGTACCGCACCAGTGGGGTTGCCAGGACTGTTGAGCCACAACAGTTTCGGGGTTGTTGCCGCGGTCGGCGGGCCGATCGAGGTGAGGGCGTCGAGCGGGACCGGTTCCGCACCAGCGAGCCGGGCACCGACGTCATACGTCGGGTAGGCCACCCGAGGGAAACCGACGACATCTCCGGGTCCCAGCCCGAGCAGCGTCGGCAACCAGGCCACCACCTCCTTGGACCCGACTGTCGGGAGCACACCGTCCGGGTCGACATCCGGCACGCCGCGACGAACCGCGAACCACTGCGCGACCGCCGCCCGCAAGGAGTGCGTCCCCGCCGTCTGCGGGTAACCCGGGGCGTCCGAGGCGGCGACGAGCGCCTCGCGCAGCACGCTGGGCGTCGGGTCGACCGGCGTACCGACCGACAGGTCGACCAACCCCATCCCCGCCGGGCCCGGCAGACCTGGGTCGAAAAAAGCACTCGCCCGCTCCTTGGCCGGAGCGAGCGAGTCCCAGGGAAAGTCAGGCAGGGGCGACCGAGAGGTCACTCGTCGTGCTCCTGCGGAGGGAGCGCGGCGATGATCGGGTGGTCCTTGGCGATGACGCCGAGTTTGGCCGCACCACCGGGGCTTCCGAGGTCGTCGAAGAACTCGACGTTGGCCTTGTAGTAGTCGGCCCACTGGTCGGGCACGTCATCCTCGTAGTAGATGGCCTCGACCGGGCACACCGGTTCACACGCCCCGCAGTCGACACACTCGTCGGGGTGGATGTACAGGCTGCGCCCACCCTCGTAGATGCAGTCGACCGGACACTCCTCGATGCAGGCCTTGTCTTTGAGGTCGACGCAGGGCTGGGCGATCACGTACGTCATGGCGCCCATACTATGCGTGGCCATGGAGCAGGACGCGCGTGGCTCAGCGGGTCGCGGGGTGCCGCTTCCGTGGCTCGGGGCGCGGGTCGTCATCCGCTCGCGGCTGCCCGCTCCGGACCCGGCCACCGGAGCGACCCGCACCGACGTGGTCGGCATCCTCGTGGCCACCGACGACGCTCGGATGACGCTCGCCACCCGCCGCGGTGAGGTCACGGTGGCGCGCGCCGACGTGGTGGCGGTCAAGGAGGTGCCGCCGGCGCCGAGCCGGCGTGGACCGCCGCACCGCGCACTCTCGGTGGACGACCTGCAGCGGGCGATGGTCGGCGCCTGGCCGGCCGTCGAGACCGCTCCGCTCGGCGACTGGCTGCTGCGCGCCGCCCGCGGCTTCACCCACCGGGCGAACTCGGTGATGACGGCCGGCGACCCGGGCCGTCCGCTTCGTGACGCCGTCGACGAGGTCGAGACCTGGTACCGCGCGAGGGGTCTGGCGCCGATGCTCACCGCGGCCGGCGAGGTCGGCACCGACCTCGCCGACTCGCCTCTCGGTGCCGAGCTGTCGGCGCGCGGCTACCCGCCCCGGCAACCGACGCTCACGCTCACCGCGGCGACCGCGCACGTCGCGACGGTGCCGGGTAGGTCCGCCCTGCCGGTGACGACGACCACCCGCCTCACCGCCGAGTGGCTGGCCGCCTACGGCGCCTACCGCCCGGTCGACAAGGACGCGGCGCGCAGCATCCTCACCGGGTCACCGGAGCAGATCTTCGCCACCGTGGCGGATAACGGCGAGATCGTCGGTGTGGGCCGGCTCGGCATCAGTGCGGCCTGGGGCGGGATCGCCGCGATGTGGGTGCACCCGCGCGTCCGTGGCCGCGGCGTCGGCCTCGGCCTGCTCGCCGAGCTCGCCACCGCGGCCCGGCGCCGCGGCATCCGCTCCCTCCACCTGCAGGTGGATGCCGACAACGCCGCAGCGCTCGCGCTGTACGCCCGCAGCGGGTTCGAACCGCACCACCACTACACGACGTTCGCCGCACCGCCACCAGACAACCCCGGCCGCCGACCGTCCGCTCAGCCGGATGCCGACCAGGTCCGCCGGCGCGCAGACCGCGGCTGATGAGGCCGTATCGGTGCGGCCCGAACCGGTCCGGCCCCGAGGCCAGGTGCGCCAGCGACCTTTCCGGGCTGCCTCAACTGTCCGCCGGGTTGGTGCAGGTGACGTCGTCCTCAGGGCGGTATCGCGTGGTGTACGTCTCGCGCTTGACGACCGTGCCGCCCTGGCGGAAGATCCGCCCGACATCGACGGTGAAACCCTGCACCGGGGCCTGAGCGATGCACTCGGGGTCGGGGTCGTCGTAAACCTTGGGAGCGACGATGTCTCGGCGTGCGCTCGTGGTCGCCTCGATGTCCCACTTCTTCGTACCGTAGAAACTCACCGTGACCGAGGTCGCGGTCGTGCTCAACTCCATCAGCACCCCGCCGTCGGTGACGTTGGTGAACGCGTTGTCCAGACTGGGCCAACTGATGGTCGCCTCGCGGCCCGGCGGGTACCTCGAGATGTAGAAAAAGTGCGGGGTCCACTCGTCGAGCCGCATACCCGAGAAGAACGCCGCGTTGAAGATGGTCGTGGAAACCTGCGAGATGCCGCCGCCGAAGTCCTCCGCCGCTCGACCACCGACGATGACGCCCGCTTTCTGGTAGCCCTTCTCCGGTGTGCGCTCACCGAGCACGGCGTTCATGCTGAACTGGCCACCGGGCTTGATGTAGGTGCCGTTGATCAGCCGTGCGGCGAGCGCGATGTTCTGCACTCTCACCTGGCCCGCCGGGAAACTGGTGGTGAAGGTCGAGATGCGCTCCTTGGGCAGGGTGGCCTGCGCGACCGCGGTGGTGAACGTCGGCTCGGACGCCTTCGTGACCACCGTCGCGGAGCGGGACCTCGAACTGATCGCGCGCCACACCTCGGTCTGCAGCGACTTCTCGTCCATCACCGCCCCGGTCACGTGGGGCGCGACCGTGGGGGTGCGGCCCGAGAACGTGACCACGGCGTCCTTCGGGGCCACAACGGCCTTCGCTGACGCGGCCGCGGCGCGAACGACCGCGGCGAGTTTCGCAGGGTCGGCCCGTGGCGTGATGGCGCCATCCTCTCCAGGATTGAGCACCACCGCCGGACCGAACTGTTTCGGGGTGAGGCTGAAGGTCGTTGTGTCCGCCGTGACCGACACCGGCCCCGACACCGCGACATCCGCGAACGTCGTCCGAACCCGCTCCAACTCGGCCGCGGACACCTTCGTGGGGCGGCGGTCCACCGCCACGTCCACCGTGGCGCGCCCGGGCCAGGACCGTCGGAGGACGTCGGCGGTGGCCGCGGCCTCGGTCCGGACCCCGTCCGTGGGCGCGGCGTAGGCGACGACCCCGGAGGCGACCGAGATCGAGCCTTCGCTCGGTTCGGCGTCTAGCGTGCGACGAGCCGCATCCAGCGCCGTGGCGAACGTCGCGTCGCGCACGGTCACCACCGCAGGTTCAGCGCCACCCCCAGCACATTGTCGCCACAGGTCAACCGGCGAGACGGAGAAGCCGGTCAGGCCCCTGACCGTCGCGTCGACGTCGACGTCGACCCCGAGCGCGGCCGCCGAGGTGGTGACCTTCCCCGCCGGTGACCGAAGGACGAGCGGGCGGCCGAGGCGGTCGGCGAGTCGAGCGTCAAGACGGTCCCGCGCGGCGCCCGGACTCAGCCCACCGACATCAACACCAGCCACGGTGGTCCCCCGGGGGACACGCTCGCCGGACCACTGAGCAGCAGCCAGGTAGATGCCAGCCAGGACGAGAAACACACCCACCGCCGCCATACCGCCGAGGAACGAGCGGCGCTCGAACCGCGGCACCGTCGCTGCGCCATCCCAGCCTGCACGGTCGTCGACGACCTCGCCGCTCATCCGATGCTCCCGTACCCGCCACGGACATGGACCAGGGCAGGCCCCGCGACATCCGGCAACTCGACAGCCAGCACGTCAGCAATGAGCACCGCGTGGTCACCGGCCGGATAGACGTCCCTGGTCCGGCACTCGACGTGCATGAGCGCACCGTCGAGCAGCGCCGCCCCGGTCGCCGAGCCGCGGCGGTACGCGGCGCGGTCCAGTTGGCCGTGCAGCGGTCGGCCACGGGTGGCGAACCACTCCGAGAGCGGTCGCTGCGCGGCGGCGAGGACGCTGACTCCCCAGATACCGGCCTCGACCACCGCGTCGTGGAACCGGTTCTCGGTCTCGACGCAGCACAACACGAGCAGTGGATCGAGCGACACCGAGGTCACCGTGTCCGCGGTCATCGCATGGTCGTTACCGCGGGCCACCGTGGTGAGCACGCAGACCCCGGACGGCAGCCGCCCCATGGCCTGCCGGTAGCGGGCCGGGTCCACGGGGTCCTCGACCGGTGGCGTCACGCCGCCCGCTCCGGATCCGTCGGCCGACCGGTGAGGGGGTCCAGCCTGGTGTAACCCTCCCGTCCGGCGAGGCGAGACACGACCGCGCTGGACAGCGCGAACCAGCCGTTACCGACGACCACCTGGCTGGCATGGGCGCGAAGCGCCGTGTGCTGCACCGCCGTTGCAGCCGCGTCGACCACCCGTCGAGTCACCTGGGCATCAGGCACCACCGACGAAAGATGGGGATCATCACTGGCGGGCACCCGCCATCCGGCATCCCTCGGAACGTGCTCGGCAAGCCAGGCACGGTCGGCATCCGCCCACGACCGGGGCGTCAATGTCACCAGGAAGGCCGGCGCACCCGGACCCAGCGCCGCCAAGGCGCTACGGGTCGCCTGGTGCGTACGGACGTGGTCGGGGTGGCCGTACCCGCCGGAAGCGTCATAGGTGAGGACCACGTCGGGGTCGAGGTTCTCGACGACCATCTGGACAGCGCCGGCGGCTCGGCCGAGAGGGATGGCGGACCACGCCCGAGGATGCGCGGCAGCGCCGGAGCCCACCATCCCGGAATCGCGGAACCCGCCGGGTACGTCGGTCGACTCGGACAGCACGTGCGACGTCGCCCCGAGGGCGGCCACCGCCGACTGGAGTTCACCGCGCCGATGCTCGGCGAGAGCCGGCCCGTCGCCCTGGAGGTGGCCAAGACGACGCGGAATGACCTCGCCCTCTTCACCGAGCGTGCAGGTGAGCACATGAACGTCGTGGCCCGAAGCAGCGTGGTGGGCGATCGTGACACCAGTGGCCAGGCTCTCGTCATCCGGGTGAGCATGGACGAACAGCATCCGGACGCGACCGGACGCGATACCGGTGAGCAGATCGGCACTCCCGTGCGCTCCGCTCACCGGAGCACCGCGATGTCGGCGAACTCGATGACGCCACCGGCGACCGCGTTGGCCGAGAGGTTACGGACATCGGACCCGGCCACGTACAGCGCACGCCGTTCAGCCAGGCCGATGTAGGCCACTTTAGTGAGCAACGTGACATCGAGATCGGCCCACGCCTGCTCGCGCTCGTCGCGACGCACGATCGTGCCGATCTTGACGATCTCGGCGTTGACCGCCGGGTCGGTGAAGTACCCGTAGTCCCGGCCGGGACCGGCGCTGGTGATGTTCAGTGAACTGTCGAACAACGCCGGCAGCACGGTAGAGGCTGAGGCCCATGCCGGCGCCCAGTTCGACCAGAAGAGGTCGACCTGCCCGGCGAGTTTGGGGTCGGCGATCGTCCGGAAGTAGCCCTCGGTGATCGCCCGCGGCTGGGGGTCGAAACCAGCCTCCCGCCACCCGGCCACCAAGGCAGCCATCGCCTTGTCCGCCGTCGGATCGGAGCGGTACGCCACGGTGAACCGCACCGGGGTCTTGACCCGGCCCTGAGCCAACAACGACTTGGCCCGGGCCGCGTCGCCGCGCATCCCGGTACCCACCGGGTCCGCGTCGTGCGCGGATGGGAGCGACTCCGGAATGAGCGACCTCACGGGATCGGCGGCCGTCGACCCACCGATGGCCCTGACATACGCGTCGCGATTGGTGGCGGCGGCGAGCGCCGTGCGCACTGTCGCGTTGGCGAACACCCGGCCGGCACGCACATTGGGGGCGAGATAGTCGACGACGCCGGTGCGCGGGTTGACCGACCGTTCCCGGAGGCTCGGCACACTGGTGATGTTCTGCTGAATGGCCGGCGGAGCCGAACTCAACGACACCGAGACCCGCCCGGAGTTGCCGTCGGCCATGACCTGCTGCACGACGGCCTGGGTGTCCAGTCCTTCGCGATACCGGACCTCGTCGAGGTACGCACGCCGGACCGGGTCGCTCGCCGCGGTCCAGTGCGGGTTGCGGACGAAGGTCCCCCCGGTGCCGGGCTTCCACCGGCCGCGCAGTTGATACGGCCCCGAGGAGAAGACAGCCACCTCGGGGGCATCGGACGCGGTGGCCGCAGGGCCCGAGGCTCTGTCGACCGACTCCTTGACCGGTCCGAACGCCGGCTGGGACACCATCTCGTCGAAATCAGCCACCGGTGTGCTGAGGGTGAAGGTGATCTTCTGCCCAGTGCACACCACGGCCTTGTCGAACGCCGACTGACCGGCTGCAGCCGCGGCACCGGTGGCGTACGGACCCTGGTAGGTGCTGGTGCCGTCGGCGTTGCGCGGGATCGCCAGCACCGCGAGAGCGTCGGTCGGCCCACCGGTGACGACCCTGGTAGCGAAGGTTCGGGACACCCCGTACGCCACGTCAGCACAGGTCACCGGGCTGCCGTCCTGCCACCGCGCATCTTTACGCAGCGTGAAACTCCAACTGCGGAGATCCTTGCCGGGTGTGCCGGTGTCGGTGGCGAGGTCTCCGACCAGCCGGGCCTGCTCCGACGGGTCGGTACTCGGCGCGTAGGCGGTGAGGGTGCGCACGAACATGCGGCCTGCGAAGGCCATCGCAGGCCTGGACCCGATGCGCTGCGGATCCCAGGTCGACACCGGACCCAGGGTGAGCGTGTTCAGCGCGCCACCACGAGCCTGGACCCGCTCCCCCACCGCAGCGGTCGCCGTCGTCCCGGTCGCGTCCCCAACCACCCCTCGAGACGTCGCGAGCAGGCCGACGACAGTCAACAGGGCGCAGAGCACACCGGCTAAGGCGAGGGTGCGGCCACTCGGCCGCCGGCGGCCGCGCGACCGCGGGCGACGGCTCCTGGACGACGGCGGCCCCGGCGCTTCAGCCGCGGCCTGAGGTCGCTGCCGACCACGTGCCCGGTCCGACTCCGGCGGGCGGTTCGGCACGCCGTGGTGTCGCGTGGTCGACCGCTGTTGCCGGGCCGACGGACGCGCTGGCTCCTGCCGCTGCTCGCGGCGAGCATGCTGACCGCCGCGCTGCTGGCCGTCTCCTCGCCGGCCGGCGCGGGTCGCCGGGGGTGGGTCGGGGTCGTTGCCAGACATCTCAGGCTCAACCCTTTCGCGCGCGGGACGCGGCGCGCGCGCGAAGGTTCTGGTCGAGTTCGACCTTACGGATCCGAACCGCCTCGGGGGTCACCTCGACGCACTCGTCCTCGCGGCAGAACTCCAGCGACTGCTCGAGCGAGAGGGTGCGCGGCGGCGCGAGCCGTTCAAGCACGTCGGCAGTGGAGGAGCGCACATTGGTGAGCTTTTTCTCCTTGGTGATGTTGACGTCCATGTCATCAGCCCGGGAACTCTCACCGACGACCATGCCCTGGTACACCTCGGTGGTCGGCGGCACGAAAAGCGTGCCCCGCTCCTGCAGGTTCATCATCGCGTACGAGGTAGCCGCGCCGGACCGATCGGCGACGAGGGAGCCGCTCACGCGTGTGCTGATGTCGCCGAGCCAGCGCTCGTAGCCCTCGAAGACGTGGTGGGCGATCCCGGTGCCCCGAGTCTCGGTGAGGAACTGGGTCCGGAAGCCGATGAGGCCCCGCGACGGCACGACGAACTCCATCCGGACCCACCCGGTGCCATGGTTGG
>JBOFJB010000350.1:0-14837 GCA_051650465.1 Dermatophilaceae bacterium
GTCCGCGGCCTCGGCGATGTCGGCCACCGTGGTCGCGCCGTAGCCTCGGTCGGCGAACAGGCGCACCGCCTCGTCGTAGATCCGTTGCCGGGTGCGGGCCTTCTTCCCGGCGCGGTGACCGACCGGAGCCGCGTCGGTCGGGCCGTCGGGGCTATCCGCGGTGCTGGACATCGGTGCAGCGTATCCGGACTAGAAATGCAGATATGCAAAAATGCTGCTGTGCACATAGAGTGGGCCACCGTGGTGAGCACATCCGGTCCGCGCCCACCCTGTCGAGAGGTTCCGTGATGGCTGATCTCCTTTACCGCCTGGGCACCTGGTGCGTCCGCCGAGCCCGGTTCGTGGTCACCCTCTGGCTCTCGGTGCTCGCGACCGCGGTCGGCCTGGGCGTGACGATGTCCGGCCCGACCACCGACGACTTCGGAATCCCGGGCGCTGAGTCGCTCGCCGCGCTCGAGCGGCTCGACGCGGCGTTCCCGCAAGCCGGCGGAGTCACGGGCCAGGTCGTCATCCAGGCGCCGGATGGTGCGTCCCTCGCCGACCCGGCGGTCGCGGATGACGTGCGCGCCGTCACCACCGCGATCGGCCGGCTGCCCGGTGTGGCCGCGGTCATCGACCCGGCCACTGCCGGAGCGGTTTCCGCCGACGGCCGGGTCGGTCTGGCCACGGCACAGTTCGATGTCCCGATCGAACGTCTCCCCGAGGGCACCTTGGACGCGGCCGACCGCGCCGTCGAGCCGGCCCGCGCCGCGGGGCTGACCGTCGAACTGGGCGGCGAGGCGTTCGTCCCCGTCCAGCAGGAGAATCACCTGGCCGAGGTCATCGGGTTCCTCGCCGCGGCCGTCATCCTCGCTGTGGTGTTCCGCAGTGTCCTCGCCGCCATGCTGACCCTGCTTACCGCTCTGGTCGGCGTCGGCATCGGACTCTCCGCGGTCAGCGCCCTGTCCGGTGTCGTCGAACTCTCCTCCACGACACCGACACTCGCCCTCATGCTCGGCCTCGCTGTCGGCATCGACTACGCGCTGCTCATCGTTTCGCGGCACCGCGACCACCGCCGATCCGGGATGCCGGTGGCGGAGTCGATCGCCCTGGCCGCCGCGACCTCAGGGTCGTCCGTGGTGTTCGCCGGCGGCACCGTCGTGGTCGCGCTCGCCGGGCTCAGCGTGGTCGGTGTGCCGTTCCTCACCGCGATGGGCTTGGCCGCCGCCGGCACCGTGACCGTGGCGATCCTCGTCGCAGTGACCCTGCTGCCCGCGGCGCTCGCCCTCGTCGGTCACCGCCTCGACCCCCGCGTCACCGGCACGCCCACCGGGGGTGGGTCGTTCCGCCGGTGGTCGGGGCTCGTGGTGCGGCGCCCGGTGCAGGTGAGTCTGGCGGTCAGCGCCGCACTCATCGCGGTGGCCATCCCGCTCGGTTCGCTCCAGTTGGGTCTCCCGAGCCCGGCCAGCGCACCCACCGACCGCAGCGACCGCCGCGCCTACGACATCGTCTCGGACGCCTTCGGCCCCGGGGTGAACGGCCCGCTCGTGGTGCTGGTCGACGGGGCGGATGCCGCCGCCGTCACCTCGACCGCACGCGAGGTCGTCACCGTCATCCGAGACCTCCCGGATGTCGCCGACGTGACCGACCCGATGCCGAACGAGTCAGGGACCGCAGCGCTGGTCACGGTCACACCCGCCAGCGGTCCGCAGGCCGACGCCACCACCGCCCTGGTCGCCGACATCCGGGATGCCGTGCGCGACCTTCCGGCCGACGTCGCGGTCACCGGTCAGACCGCCGTCGACACCGACATCACCGAGAGACTCACCGAGGCCCTGCCGCGCTTCCTCGCTGTCGTCGTGGGTCTTGCCCTGGTGCTGCTCGTCGTGGTGTTCCGCTCGCTCGTGGTCCCGGTGGTCGCGGTCACCGGGTTCCTGCTCACCATCGGCGCCACGCTCGGTGCGGTGGTGGCGGTCTTCCAGTGGGGCTGGCTCGCCCCGCAGTTCGGGGTCGACGCGGTCGGTCCGATCCTCAACTTCCTTCCCGTGCTCGTGGTCGGCATCCTCTTCGGGCTGGCCATGGACTACCAGGTGTTCCTCGTCGGCCGGATCCGTGAGGAGCACGCCACCGGCGCGGCCCCGCTGGAGGCCATCCGGGCCGGTTTTGCCCACTCTGGCCGGGTCGTCGTCGCTGCGGCGCTCATCATGGTTGGCGTGTTTGGCGGCTTCCTACTCTCGCCCGATCCGGTGATCAAGAGTGTCGGGTTCGCGCTGGCCGTCGGGGTCGCGGTCGACGCCTTCCTCGTGCGGATGGTCGTCGTCCCGGCGCTGCTGGCGCTGCTCGGACGGCGGGCTTGGGGTCTGCCCGGGTGGCTCGACCGGCGGCTACCGTCGATCGACATCGAGGGTGCCCACCTCGCCGGTGGCGACACACCGCGGACCGTGGCCCCCGAGTTGGTCGCGGGTCCGCGAACTGGTTGACCAACTCGGCTCGACCGTGGATGACGCCCGAGCGTCATCCACGGTCGAGGCCCACCTCAGAAGGCGGCCTCGGGCACGGCCATGAGCAGGTCGTCAGTGGCTTCGGCCATCGCGCGCTCGGCGGTGAGTCGGGGCAGTACCTGGCGGGCGAAGAATTGCGCCGCGGCGACTTTGCCGCGGTAGAAGTCCGCATCGGAGCCGCTCGCGCCGGCGTCGAGAGCGTCGAGCGCCACCGCAGCTTGCCGCAGCAGCAGCCAGCCGACGATGAGGTCGCCCGCGGCGAGTAGCAGCCGGGTGGTGTTCTGCCCGACCCGGTACACGCCGGTGGCGTCACCACCAGTGCGCGGGTCGCTCTTGGTCAACTCACCGATCAGGTAGCCGACGACTCCCTGCACGTCCTCCAGACCCTGACCGAGCAGTTCGCGGTCGCGGTCGAGCCGGCCGTCGTGGGCGCCGAGGTCCTTGGCGAACTCCTGGATCTGCGCCGCGAGGTGGGTGAGCGCCTGGCCCTGGTCGCGGACGATCTTGCGGAAGAAGAAGTCCAGACCCTGGATGGCGGTGGTGCCCTCGTAGAGCGTGTCGATCTTCGCGTCGCGCACGTACTGCTCGACCGGGTAGTCCTGGAGGAAGCCGGAGCCGCCGAAGGTCTGCAGCGACTCGGTGCCGAGCAGCACCCAGGCCCGCTCCGACCCCAGGCCCTTGACGATGGGCAGGAGGAGGTCGTTGACCCGGGCGGCGGTCTCGGCCGGCGAGCCCGGCTCGAACTGCGTTCCGCCCGAGTCTTTTCGGGAGGATGCGGTGGCAGCGGCGCCGGGTGTGGCGTGCCGCGCCTGGTCGACGACATCCTGCTGGCTCGCGGTGTAGAGAACCAGGGCGCGCAAACCCTCGGCGTAGGACTTCTGCAGCATCAGCGAGCGTCGCACGTCAGGATGATGGGTGATGGTGACCCGCGGTGCGGCCTTGTCGGTCATCTGGGTGAGGTCGGCGCCCTGGACCCGCTGCTTGGCGTAGTCCAGCGCATTGAGGTAGCCGGTCGACAGGGTCGCAATTGCCTTGGTGCCCACCATCATCCGGGCGTTCTCGATGACGTGGAACATCTGCGCGATGCCGTCGTGCGCGTCGCCGAGCAGGGTGCCGATCGCGGGCGCGTCCCCGCCGAAGGTGAGTTCGCAGGTCGGCGACGCCTTGAGGCCCATCTTCTTCTCGACGTTCGTCACATAGACGCCGTTGCGCTCGCCGAGGTCGCCGGTCTCGAGGTCGACGTGGAACGTCGGCAGGATGAAGAGTGAAAGGCCCTTGGTGCCCGGGCCGGCGCCCTCCGGGCGGGCCAGGACCAGGTGCACGACGTTGTCGACGAGGTCGGACTCGGCGCTGGTGATGAAGCGCTTGACGCCGGTGATGGTCCAGGTGCCGTCACCGTTCGGCACTGCCTTGGCCCGGCCGGCTCCCACGTCGGACCCGGCATCCGGCTCGGTGAGCACCATGGTGCAGTGCCAGCCGTTGTCGACGACCCAGCGAGCGAGCTTCTTCTGGTCGTCGGTGCCGAGCTCGTGCAGCAGCTTTGCGAACGAGTACGAGGCGGCGAACATCGCCAGGGCCGGGTTGGCGCCGAGCAGCATCTCGTTGACCGCGCTCCGCAGACTGGGCGGCACCACGGTGCCGCCCAACTCGGCGGGGACGTCGATGGCCCAGAATCCGCTCTCGCGGTAGGCGTCGAAGGAGGCCTTGAACTTCTCGGGCATGGTGACCGTCTGGGTGGCGGGGTCATACATCGGGGGGTTGCGGTCGCTGTCGACGAAAGAGTCAGCGATCTCGTGCTCGGCGAGGCGCGCGACCTCGCCGAGCATCTCGCGAGCGGTGTCGGCGTCGACATCGGCATACGGACCGGTGCCGAGGAGGTCGCCGCGACCGAGCACCTCGAAGAGCATGAACTCGATGTCGCGCAGGTTGCTCCAGTAGTGGCCCATGGCGGTGTTCCTCCTCGAACGAGTGAGCGCTTGCTCACCAGCATCTTACTTGCGAGTAACCAACGCAAGGGTCGAGAGGGGGACACCTGGCCGAACGTCGGTCGACCCGGGTCGGGAGAACGGCCACCACCACCGTTGCCCACCAGCGCCGTTCGATCGGGCGGTGCGCGTCTCCCTGCGATCCAGTCCGGGGTCACCTCACTCGCCACTTCCGAGCGCTTGCCCGGACTCGGCCAGGGCGTCAGGACTTCAGCCTGAGTTCTACTACGGTGAAGTCATGGCGTCGCTACGCAATCGGGGATGGGCTTTGTTCGACGAGATCGTGGCGGCAGCGCCGTTGCGGAACACCAACCCATGGGTGAAGGCGAACATCGGACTCGAGTACGACCCCGACTTCGAGACATTGGAACTACTCCTGGGCGTACCGGTCGCGCTTCAAGCGACGTCGCAGTCGGGGGTGCCAGCCCTCGCGCTTGACGTATGGGTCGCCTATGAGTTTCGCCGTGCCGGGTTCGACCCAGACCGCGTATGGCCGCGTGCATCGGAGCCTCGGGTGCTTCCGACCGAAATTAGGTACTTCGTCGACAAACTGCCGAGGAAAGACCGAGCCGCTTTATGGGCGCGGATTAGTCGCGGAGTGGGTGGGTCTGCGTCGGCCAACCTGCTAGGCAAGAACTACGTGAAGCAGGTCGATGTCGTGATGAGCGGGTGGGAGACTGGCCCGGAACTCATGGTCTCAACCAAGCGTATGGATTCCTCGTTCGGAAAGAACGCAGCGAACCGTGTCGAGGAGAGTTACGGCGATGCCAAGAACCTCCGACTTCGTCACCCACAGGCGGCTCTCGGTTTCTTCTATTCGCTGAGCGCAGTGGCCCTCGAGACCGAGGCAGATACCGCCGAGTGGCTGATCGATCTCCTGATCAAGCTCGGGCGAGAGGATGACGCCTACGAAGCCGTAGCTCTCGTAATGCCGGATATGAAGAAGTCGCAAGAGCCTTCGGACCTAGAGCCGGAGGAAGATGCGGGGCCCATTCTTGCCGGGGTCATTAATGACACTACTGATGATGAGGTCGACGCGGCCGCAGCAGGGATCACTATCGCCGAGGTCGCACCCATCAATCTATACCGCGACGAAGTGCCATCAGAACTCGACCCCGGACGCTTCTTCAGGGTTATGTGCGAGCGGCTACTGGACAACTCCCCGATCAACTTCCATAGGATGGCGAGGGAGAAGAGGCGCAACGCCGTCACCGAGATCGCGAACGGGCGACCCGTCGGTCATGCAGTAGTTGACGACCGAGCCGGAGACTAGCCAGTTGCTCACGGTCTGCTGTGGGCCACAGGGTTGCGTCAACGATCTCCGACGCCACGACGAGTCGTCCCGTCGCCAAGAGGTCGCGAACGCGACGTCGCACACCCCTGAGTGCTTCAGCCCTCCCTTCTACCAGCGCCGGTGACGGCATCGGCCAGCGGTCAGCCTCTTTCGGCTCGATCTTGAGTATCCCACCTCCATAGGACCGGCCTACCATCTCGGCGCCGAGGAGTGTCACACTATTTAGGGCCGCCAAGGCAAGCAGGTCGCGACCAAGTCGACGGTGTTCGCCTGTGAGGTATACCCCGTGGACGGAATTGAGATGGTGCACAGCGGCCGTGTTTGTGCACAGGCGCGCCGTGTCGGCGTTCATGTACGTCAACAGTAGGTCCGCTGGACGTAGGTAAGGCACTCGCCACCATGGTGTGCGTACGCGGCACTTGTAGGCGTGATCGACGCTGGTCATTTCGCCATGGGCAATGTATTTCAGCGCAGTCGTGGAAGGCGTCCGTGCTGGGCGGAAAAGCCAACTCGCCTGACCTGCTCGGTCCAGTTTCTGGAGGTGCTGAGTGGTCAGGGAAAGACCTCGAAGATGACGGCTGCCAGGAGGCGAGAGGCGAACCAAGTCATCCGGTGCGAGCGCGCGTTGCTTGACCTGATTCTCGGTCAGCGCGAAGAACTCGTTGTTGCCGGTCACCATCCCAAGGGTAGTGTCGCCCCAGTGGGACAGCGCCACGAATTCCTCAGACGAGATTCTGTCGGTGTAGAGCTGAACCACCTCGGCTGGAAGTAGCGCGCTGGACCAGCGTTCGTTATTCGCCGGGTGCCAGCGGCGAACGTCGGATTCGGCGAGTTCGGCTAGCGTGGAGCCGTTCTTCGACTGGACGATTTCGCAGTGGTCTACCGGCCCTTCGCCGCGCCCCTCAGCAAGTAACAGAACGACCTCTTCCATAACTCCGGGGAAGATGCGCTCGGCGAACAATACAAGACGCACCTGGCGGAATTCCTGCATCAGGAAATCGCGAACCGGTGCGGCGTAGTTGACGCTCAGCATCTCTGCCGGAAGGACCAGTCCGAGGCGTCCTCCTTTGCTGACATGGAGCGCCGAGTGCAGAGTGAAGGCGGCCCAACTGCTGGCAAGGTTGGTGAGCCTCACGCCGGCACGTAGCGCCGCCCTTTGCGCTGCCGCGCGTGATTCGCCCGAGAAGGCTTGGTATCGAACATAGGGCGGGTTCCCAATCACAGCGTCGAACGAGGCTCGGGGCGCCGCCCGGAGGAAGTCACCAACGCTGATCTCAACGTCATGTCCCTCGATCGCGAGGAGACTACGGGCCGTGTAAGCCGACTCAGCGTGGAGTTCGGCACCGCTCAGTTGACCTGACAGGCCCGTCGCTGCCCCCAGGGCGCTGAGTCGCCTGCCAGCCTCCAACAGGAACGCCGCCTCGCCGCACGAGGGCTCCAAAACCCGGTCGGTTGACGAACGCACCGCCCACTCCGTGACGTACCGAGCGACCAGTTCGGGGGTGAAGAACGCGCCCCGTGCCTTCCGCAGATCCGGTGAATCGAGGGGGTGCAGCGCCATGGTCACAGTCTGCCCGAACGTGCGGACACGCCTGTTCGCCACGCCCCTCGCCGCACGCATCCTCCAGCATTCCGCGATGACAAGGATGCACCTCCAGAGCCAGCGATTCGGATGTCATCCGGCCGAGCCGAAGCCGTGGCCCTCCAGCGGGGCGTCAGCAGGTGGCTGGTGGGCGAGTTGGACCGTGACCACGGGCTCACCGGTACGGACCAGTTGCGCTCGCCCGGGAGGTAATCGGGTCGGGCGCACCGAGCCCAGCAACTGCCCCTCCGATCGGTCGCCGGAGAACAGCAGGCCGACCGCACCGGAGTCTCGGATGGCGGCGAAGGCCGACTCGAACACCCCACGGGACGCCCCGGCCGTGCGGCGGGTGAGGACGACGTGCAGGTTGATCTCCGCCGCCATCGCCACGTACGGCACGAGCGCCTGGAGTGGTGACCCGCCGCCGGCCGTGACCACCTCGTAGTCGTCAACCAGGATGACGATCTTCGGTTGCGGGACCGACGCTCCCCCGTCATCCGCGCCGTGCGGGATCCGTGACTGCAGCTCGGGCAGGATCGCCGCGACGAGCCGCTCCGCTGTCGCCGTCGAGCCCGCGTACGCGCCGAGGTACTCCTCCGGCACCTCGCCCCGCAGCCCGCGTCGGGGGTCGACGACGGCGAACACCAGTTCGTCAGGGGTGTACTGCGCGACGAGGGCGTGCACGAGATGGCGCAGCAGCGATGACCGCCCCGTCTGCGCATCGCCGATGGCGACGACGTGCCGGTCCGGCCCGTCGAGGTCGAGCGTCACAGTCTCGAGGGTGGACTCGCTCAGCCCGATCGGCACCAGACTCGGCCGCGGGCTCGGCTCGAGGCTCGAGGGGTGCACCACCGGCGGGAGCAGCCGAATGCGCGGGGCGTGCTGCACCGCATGCTCCCGGACGTGTGCCACGAGGTCGTCGAGCCCCTCGGCAGTGCTCTCCCGGTCGGCGAGACCATCGATCCGGGGCAGCGCCACCTGCGCGAAGAGCGACGAGGGCAGCAGCACCCGACCAGGCGGGGCGTCCCGCAGTGTCTCGCTGAGTGCGCGCCCGACCGCCGACTCGGCCGGGTCACCGAGCCGCAACTCGACCTTGATGCCGAAGAATGACTGCTGCGCCAGGCGGACCTCGTTCCAGCGGGTCGCCGTGGCGACGACATGGATGCCGAAGCCGGCACCCCGGCGCACGAGACCCTGGACCACCTCGCCGACCTGCTCGAACTCCTCACCGAGCTGGCCGTAGCCATCGATGAGGAGGACGATGTCGGCCAGCATCGTCTCGGCGGGAACGGCGCCGTCCTGCTGCGCCGCCCGCGCCGCGGCCAGGCTGTCGAGCCGGTGCTCGTGGAAGAGGTGCTCGCGAGCGGCGAGCACGGCAGCGACCTCTTCCGCGGTGCGGCGGACCACCTCGGGATCGCTGCGCACCCCGACACCGGCGACGTTCGGCAGGCCGTCGAGAACGTGGAGGCTGGAGCCGAGCAGGTCGATGCCGAACACCACGGCGTCGGCTGCCCCATGGGTCAGCGCCAGCGACACCGCGAGCGTGCGCAACAGCGTCGTGCGTCCGGTGCGTGGGCCACCCACGACCAGGACATGACCACCAGACGCCCCGAGGTCGAGTTCCCACGGCCCCTGCGTCTGTCGGCGCGGGTCGTCAACGACGCCCATCGGCACCCAGAGGTGGCCGTGGCGCGGCATCCGCAGGCCGGCGGTGGTCCTGGCCGGTGGCCCCACCGCCTCGTCGAGAGTGAGCCGCTCGGGCAGCGGCGGCAGCCACACCGGCTGTCCGGTCGCCGGTCGCCGGGCGATCTGAGCGACCATGGTGCCGAGCAGCGTCGGGCCGGCCGGGCCGTCGTCCTCGGCCTCGTCGAGCGGGCCAGTGGGCGCTACCGCCGCAGTCTCGCCGCCCTCGGCCGGGGTGCCGTAGGACGGCACGACGAGCACCGACGGAGGGGCGTCGTCATCCGCCACCTCGCCCGGAATCGGCCCGGAGACGTAGCCGGAACGGAACCGGGTGTAGATGGTCGTGTCGACCTTGAGGTAGCCGTAGCCGGGCAGCGCCGGCAGCGAGAACGCGTCCGGGGTGTCGAGCACGGTGCGACTCTCGGACTCCGACAGCGTGCGCAGCCCGACGCGGTACGACAGGTACGTGTCGAGCCCGCGCAACTTGCCGCCCTCGATGCGCTGGCTGCTGAGCAACAGGTGCACGCCGATGGATCGCCCGATCCGCCCGATCGACAGGAACAGCTCGATGAAGTCCGGTCTCGCGGTGAGCAGCTCGCCGAACTCGTCGATGACGACGAGCAAGTGCGGCAGCGGAGGGAGGGTCTCGCCGAGGGCGGCACGCTCGCGCCGGTGCCGCCGGTAGGCGGTGATGTCGCCGAGGTCGCCGGCATCCTTGAGCACCTGCTGGCGCCGCTCGACCTCGCCAGCCAGCGAGGCGTGCACCCGCTCGACGAGCGTGGCGTCATCCGAGAGGTTGGTGATGACGCCGGACACCTGCGGGGCACGCGCGAACGGCGCGAACGTGGCGCCGCCCTTGTAGTCGACGAGCACCATGGCCAGGTCGTCCGGCCCGTGCGAGGCGAGCAGGGCGAGCACGAGCATGCGCAACAGTTCGGACTTGCCCGAGCCGGTCGCCCCGACGCACAGCCCGTGCGGACCCATGCCGAACTGGGCGGCCTCCTTGAGGTCGAGCATCACCGGCTCGCCCTGGTCGTCGGTGCCGATCGGCACCCGGAGGAACGACGTGCGCGGGCGCGGCTCCCACAGTTGGTCGAGGTCGAGCCGCTCGGGGTCGTCCGCGCCGAGCAACGCGGTGACCGCGCTCGCCCGGGTGGCGGCGTCGTGCTCGAGCGAGTCCGGCGAGAGCCGTAGCCCGGCGAGATGCCGCGCGAGGGTCTCGCACTCCGCGGCGGACCACTCGTCGAGGATGACGCCGCGCCGGCTCGGCGGGGCGTCGCGCCGCTCGTAGTGGTGCACCTCGGCGCGGTCGGGGCGCTCGGCGTCCTGGATGATGCGCAGCCGCACGTCCTCGGGCTCGTCGCGGCGGTCGCCGACGAGGTGCAGCAGGGTCACGCCGAGGTCGGCTGCGCCGTGCTCGCGGTCGCCGAGCTGCAGGGCCCGTGAGCCGGCGTCGACGTCGAGGACGACGAGCAGCGTCGCGCCGCGCCCGGATCGTTCGCCGGAGAGATAGTTGCGCTGCGCCTCCGCCGCCCGGCCGAGGCGCCGGCGCAACTCCTCGCGGAGCATCCGGTCGAGGGTGATGACGTCGGGCGCGACTCGCCGCAGCGGGCCGAGCGGGGTGGTCTGGCGCTGGTCGGCGAGGTGGGGCAGCCAGGCGAGCCAGTCCCACGCGCCCCGCCGGTCGGGCGCGACCGCGGCGGCGAGGTGCAGGTCCTCGGGCGAGACGAAGCTGGCGGCCTGGGCGAGCAGGATGCGGGCGACCCGTTGCCGGAACTCGGGGTCACCGACGACGCTCACCACGCCGACGGCGTCGAGCGGTACCCGGACGGGCAGCTCGTCGAGGGTGGAGAAGCGCTGCTCCAGCAGCTCGAGTTCGTGGTGCATGAACTCGTCGGATTCGGCGAGGGCATCGGACTCGCCCTGCCGGACGAAGTCGCGCACCTGGACCGTGCCGGTGCCGAGGCGGGTCTGCAGGAAGTCGGCGTCGCCGCGGCGTCGCTCCCAGAGCCGCGCTCCTTCGCGGGCGAGGGGAAGCAGCAGCCGTGGATGGGGGTCGGCGGCGCGCGCACCGACCACCAGGGCTTCCTCGCCGTCGCGCAGCCGGGCCCGGGTGCGCTCGAGGTAGCCGAGGTAGGTCTCCCGCTTGCGGATCCGCGCCCGAGTCGCCTTCCCGCGCTGGGAGACGACCATGGCACCGGAGGCGATGATCGTGACGACCATCATGAGCGCCCCGATCGCGGCGAGGCTGGACCCGCGGAACAGCATCATCACCGTCATCGACGCGCCGGCCCCGAGCAGCGGCACGAGGGTGAGCATCCCCTGGAGGCCGCCGCGACCCTCGGGCATCGCCGGCGGCCGCTCGATGTCGTGCGTCGTCGACTCCGGCGGGCTCGCGGTGCCCCGGGCCGATCGGTGCACCAGCCGGACGCTCATGGCCGGCCCGCCGCGATAGTGACCACATGCCCGGCGACCCGCGCCACGTCCACCGCGGTGCGCGGTGCGAGCAGGCCCGGGTCGATCGCGGCCGCACCGGCGAGGTGCCGGTCGTGATGCAGCACTATCCCGGACACTCCCAGCGACTCGACCGCCCGCATCGCCCAGACCGTGGAGACCCCCGAGGTCGGCGTGGGCTTGCACAGCACGAGAAGCAGCCGCTCCGGCCGCCAGCCGGCTGCGGTCGCCTCCTCGACGGCGACGCCTGCTGCGCCGATGCCGCGCACGCTGCACTCGACCGCGACGACGACGGCGTCGGCCTGCCGGCTCGAGCCGGGCAGGCGCTGGCCGGCGTCGGTGAGCGTCATCCCCGCGACGCGGCGCAGATCGGTGGCCAGCCGCTCGGCCGTCTCGAGGTCGGTGGCCGGGGCGAAGGAGAGTAGCGAGCGGGACCGCTCGTGCCGCATCCCCACCCCGGTGGTGACGTCGCCCTGGGGCGGACGGAGCAGCCGGTCGGCTAGACCGACCCGGCCCGGCGCGGCGTCGACGAGGGCGACACCGTCGAGCCGCCGGGCGTGCAACTCCTGAGCGAGACAGACGGCGAGCGTGGTCGTTCCCGCGCCGCCGTGCCCGCCGGCGACCCAGACCCGTCGGCCGGTGGAGACCGGGGCCTGCTGCTGCTCCCACGTCTGAGTCAACTCACCCGGTGCCGCGTCGGACCCGACGAGCCCGCGCAGGTGGGCCGCGACCCGGCCGAACGCCGACCTCGCCGGGCGCACGGAGAGCTCGTCGAATACCGCCAGCGGCCGGCTCACCCGAGCGGCCCGACCCTGCGCGGATGACGAGGCCGTTGACGTCGTCCCCGCCGCTGCTGTGCCGGTCGTGCCGGCTGCCCGGCCTGTCATGGCCGCTGTGGCCGTGCCCGCTGCTGGCGTCGTGCCGGGCGGAGCCGTGGTCGATGTCTGCGTCGCAGGCGGCGCGGTACCCGGCTGCCCACGGGTCACCTCGGCGGCTTCCGTACCTTCGTCGTCGGGGGTGACGGCGGAGGGTGATGCGCCGGCGGCATCCGGCTGTCCGGGGCCGTCCGGCGGCCGTGGTTCGGCGGGCGGCGTCGGGTCATCCGGCCGGCTCGCGGGGCGCGGGCGCAGCGCCGCCGGCTGCCAGACCTCCGGCCGGCGCGCCGCGCGCGGGTCATCGCTCGTCATCGGCGGATCCTTCGGGTCAGAAGCTGTCGAGCAGGTCGGTGTAGACGCCGAATGCACCGACGAGGAGCGGGATGCCGGCGAGCACCGCTGCTGTTTCGAGGCGGGCGGCCCAACGGCGGGCGTTCGCGGCGACAAGTTCACTGGGCGGTCGAATCATGGCCATGAGGGGAACGGCCGCGACGAGCAGCATCCCGGCGATGAGCCACCCTCTCGCAGTGGGTAACTCGCTCGCCCCGAGCCGCACGAGGCCGGCCAGGCCGGCGATGGCGGCACCAGCGACGAGAAGTCGTTCGCCGGCGAGCGGGAAGTGCCGGGTACGTACCGTCCACGCGACGGTTCCGGCCACCCCGAGCCCGACGCTCCACGCGTCGGGCGGGTCGGTGACCGCGGTGAGGTACAGCGCGACGCCACCGGTGAGCGAGGTGACCACGACGGCTCCGAGTACCGACACGTGCGCGGACGCCACCGCGCGCCCGACCGTGCGCCGGCGCAGTTCGAGGCCGCGGCTCAGTGCGGCGTCCAGTGCGAAGGCGCCGGTGGTCGCGAGGGCGAGCCGCGGAAGCAGGCCGAGGACCCCGGTGGCGACCACCGCAACCACGGCGGCGGTGAGCGACGCCCGCTCGGTCGTCATCCAGGTGACCCCGGCGGATGCCGCGAGCGCGGCCCAGGCGACGACCCCGGATGCCGCCGCGCGCGGCATCCGCACACACCAGGCCCAGCTGGCGAGCAGGACCGGCACGGCGACGGCCCACCAGGCCTGCCAGCCGTCGGCCGCCGCGCCGAGCGCGACCGCCGCGCCGAACGCGACCCACCCCGCGGCGAAGGCGACCCAGGCGACGGCGCGAGCCCGGCGCAGGGCCGCGGCGAGCGAGGCAGCGAGCGAGAGGAGACCGACCCCGGTGAGCAGTGCCGGGCCGTTGACCTCGAGCAGCCCGGTGGCGAGCACGCCGGCCGCGAGCACCAGGCCGGCCCCGACGGCGGCCAGCCCCCACGAGCGGTTGCCTTCGTCCCACTCGCCGCGGGGGCGCTCCTCCTCGACCGCGTCGACGAGGTCGTAGACGACCGGGTCCGACGGTGCCTCGAAGGCGGCGACGACGCGCAGCTGCACGCCGTCGCGCAGCCCGGTGTCGCCGAGTCGAGCCGCCGTCGGGAGTACTCGGCCGTCGAGGGTGGTGATGTGGCGCAGGGTGCCGTCGTCAGGTAGGTCGAGCAGTTCGAGGAGCACCGGCACGAGCGCGGCGAGCGGTTCGTCGGTGGGGAGCACCACGTCGACGCCGCGGGCCTCGGTGAGGACGGTCGCACGCAGGAACGGCCCGGCGACGTGGTCAGGTCTGGTGGTGGCGGTGCTCACGGGGCGGCTCTACTGGTGGTGGGTGCCGGGGCCGGGCTGGACCGCGCCGGTCGGGGAGCCGGGCTGGACCGCGCCGGTCGTGGGGCGGGGCTGGACCGTGTGAGTCGGGGTGCCGGGCGAGCCGACGGTGGGCGGGTCGGCGACGGGCGCGACGTTGCCGGGCGGGACGGAGTGGGGCCGGGCCTCGCCGCGGTCGGCGACACCGAACTGATCGGCTGTGCCGGAACGGTGTTCACCGTGCGGCTGCGGCCGACGGTGGGGTCGTTCTCGAGCAGTTGCGCGACGAAGGCGACCGCGACGCATACCGTGCAGGCGAGCACGGCCACGAACGCGCTGGCGAGGTGGGTGCCGACCCGGTCGGTCCAGACGCGGCGCAGCCGGTGGGGGCCGTGCAGCAGTGCCTGGGTGAGTCGGTCGCGGCGCACCCGGGTGGCTTCGATCAGTTGCTCGTCGTAGTCGTCGGCCATCGATCCTCCCGTCCGGGTTCCTCCCGAGTGGCGGACGTCCCGGTTCACGACCACCGCGCGGCGCGAGTCTACGGCGCAGGTGCGACACGAGATGCCGGCCCCTCGCGGGCGGCCGGATGTCACCGACCGGCAGTGCGTCGGGGCCGTTGACGCCGGTCCGGGCGGATCGGGGTGTGCCGCGCTACGGTGATGCGTGACTCGGGTGAATCCGCCTGCGAGACAGGGTGAAGGGATGACGTGAGCGCATCTGATGGTGACCGCGGTGGTGCCGGCTCGGCGGCGGCATGGCGCGACCGTGCGGCAGGGGCCCTGCTCGGGGTGCATGCGGGCGATGCGCTGGGCGCTACGGTGGAG
>JBOFJB010000351.1:0-1589 GCA_051650465.1 Dermatophilaceae bacterium
GCGCCGGTGCGGTGGATGTTCGACGACGGGCCCTACGAGGTCGCCGGCGGATCGGCGGTCGTCAATGCCACCGGCTGGACCACGAGCGAGGGGTTCGGCGTGACCGCGGCGCCCTCGATGCGGATGGTCGTCGACCTCGGCAACCTCGAAGGCTCGACGTGGATCAACCAGACCGGCGTCAGTGGGCACCCGTGGAGCGACCATTACTCCGACCAGGCGGCCGACTGGCTCGCGGGCAGGCAGCGGTCGTGGCCGTTCGGCGAGGACGCGGTGCGCGCCACCGACCCCGACGAGTTGGTGCTGCGGGCCGAGGTCAGCGGCTGACGCCACCTCCTGACGCCGGGGCGAGTGGCGTGAGCCCGTCGACGGTGAGTACAGCATCGACCGGCACGTCGTGCGGCGCGCGTGGCAGGGGCGGCGCGTCATCCGGGACGAACTCGCCGGGATGCAGCAGAACCACCACGGGTACCCCGGAGCGTCGGCGGGGAAGGGCACGGTCGTAGGACCCGCCGCCCTGCCCCATCCGGGTGCCGGACCGGTCCACCGTCAAGCCCGGCGCGATGACCAGGCCGGCCGATCCCACGGCGCCACGCCCGAGCGGGCCGCGGGCGTCATCGGTGAGGTCGGTCCAGTCGAGGTCGAGGTCGGGCTCGGTCACGGGCACGAGTACGCGGATGCCGCGCGCCGCCAGTGCCGCGTTCGCCGCCGCCGTGGGTGGCTCAGCGGCCACCGACTCGTACGACGCGACGGTCGTCCCCGTGCGCAGGCCGAGCGCGTCGGTCAGCGCGAGCACCCCGCGGGCCAGCCGCTCGCCGTCGGATGAGGCGTCACGCTGCGCCGATACGGCGCGGCGCCGCTCGCGAGCCGCCCGCCGTATCGCCGCTTTCGCCGCGTCACGAGTCATCCCGGCATCGTAGGGTGAACGCTATGACCAGCGATGCGCTGCGCGCCGCGACCATGACCATGCGCGATGCCGGGGTGAGCGAGACCGCGATCTCGGTGTTCGCCGGTTTCCACGAGCAGTTACGTTCGCCGGCAACGGGGTTCGTGCCGGAGGCGTCGATCGACCCACTCGAGCGAGTGACTCATCTGCGCAATGTCCGGGTCGACGACGCGGCGGTGCGAGACGCGCTGGACCGCACGGTCGTTGTCAAACTCAACGGTGGCCTTGGCACGAGTATGGGCGTCGCCGGCCCGAAGGCTGCGCTCGAGGTTCGGGACGGCCGCACCTTTCTCGACCTCATCGCCGAGCAGGTGCTCGCGTTGCGTCGTCGGTACCAGGTGGGCACTCCGCTGGTGTTGATGAGTTCGTTCCGCACCCGCGAGCGGAGCCTGCAGATCCTCGGCGCTCACTCGGGCCTCGCGGTCGACGGGCTGCCGCTCGACTTCGTGCAGAGCAAACAGCCCAAGCTTCGCGCCGACGACCTCACCCCGGTGCGGTGGCCGGCCGACCCGGACCTCGAGTGGTGCCCGCCCGGCCACGGCGACGTCTACGTGTCGCTGCGCACGTCCGGCCTGCTCGACGCGCTACGCGAGCGCGGGTATCGGCACGTGTTCCTCTCCAACGCCGACAACCTCGGCGCTACCTG
>JBOFJB010000352.1:0-6108 GCA_051650465.1 Dermatophilaceae bacterium
GGTCACCCACCTCGTACCGTCCCCCGAGTAGCGTCGGGACGTCAGGCATCTAGGACGCTCCTCATCGGGTCAACCTGGCTTCCATGATCTGCCGGGCGATCGGCGCCGACACCGCTCCGCCCCCGGCCTCGTCTCCGGCGTCGCCGCCGTTCTCCACGATGACCGCGACCGCGATCTGGGGGTCCTCGGCCGGCGCGAACGAGATGAACCAGGCGTGCGCGCGGCCCTCATTGCCGGTCTCGGCCGTTCCGGTCTTGCCCGCTACGCGTACCCCGTCGATCTGGGCGCGCCGGCCGCTGCCGTCGCTGACGACGGCCTCCATCATCCGGGAGAGTTGGCCGGCGACCTCGCCGTCGACCGCGCGGGACAGTTCGCGCGGCTCGCTGGACTCGACGACCGAAAGGTCCGAGCCGATCACCGACTCGACCAGGTAGGGCCGCATCACCACCCCGCCGTTGGCTACCCCGGCCGCCACCATCGCCATCTGGGTTGGCGTCACCCGTACGTCGAACTGCCCAATCGCGGACTGCGCGAGTTGAGGGGTGTCGAGTTCGGCAGGGACCCGGCTCGGGGTCACCGGCATCGGCACCGACACCGAGTCGCCGAACCCGAACCTGGCTGCCTGCTCCCGTAGGGCGTCGGCACCGACCTCCATCCCGACGGTCGCCAGCGCGGTGTTGCACGAGATGGCCATGGCTCGGGTGAAGTCGACCTTGTCGTCAGACCCGCACGGCCCGTCGAACGCGTTCGGGAGGTCGACGGACGTCTGCGGTACGTCGAGTTCTGCCGGTCCGGGGAGCTGCGAGTCCTCGGCGTACTTCCCGCTGGAGAGCGCGGCGGCTGCGGTGACCACCTTGAAGACCGAGCCTGGGGGGTAAAGGTCACCACCAATCGCTCGGTTGACCAGCGGCCGGGCCGGGTCGCTGTTCAATCGAGCGAAGTTCTGCTCGAGGGCGCCGATGTCGTGAGTCGCGAGCTGGCTCGGGTCGTAGGTGGGCCGGCTCACCATGGCCAGCACCGCACCCGTGCGTGGGTCAAGGGCAACCGCCGCGCCGCGCTGCGTGCCGAGCGCCTCGGCAGCAGCCCGCTGGACCGCAGGGTCGATGGTGGTTTGCAGGGTGGCGCCCTGCGGTCGGCGGCCAGTGACCAGGTCGGACACTCGCCGGTAGAACAGCCGGTCGCTCGACCCGGACAGCAAGGGGTTCTCGGATTGCTCGAGGCCCCCGTTCGCGCCGAAGAACGAGTAATAGCCCGTGACGTGCGCGTACAGCCCAGGGTCGCCGTAGACGCGCTGGAACTTGTACTCGTCATCGGAAGGCACCGACCGGGCCACCGGCTCTTGGCCGACGAGGATGTCGCCCCGTTCTCGGGAGAACGTCGAGAGCAGGGTGCGCCGGTTATCCGGTCTGGCGTTGAGGTCGGCCGCGAAGACGTACTGGATGAGGGTGGTCGAGACCAGCAGCGAGGCAAACAACGCGGACACCACGAGGGACAACCGACGGACGGGTGCGTTCACGGCATCCGCACCACCTCGGTGCGCGCCTCCGCCACCGGGCTCGTGGCACCGGTCTCGGGAGGCGGGCGGCGGGCGTGGTCCGAGATGCGCAGGAGAAGCGCCACCAGCGCCCAGTTGGCGAGCAACGACGAGCCGCCCGCCGACATGAACGGCAGGGTGAGGCCGGTGAGCGGGATGACCCGGGTGACCCCTCCGACGACGACGAACAGTTGCAGCGCCATCGAGAATGCGAGCCCGGCGGCGAGCAGTTTGCCGAACCCGTCCCGGGTGCCGAGCGATGTGCGCAGACCGCGCTGCACGAGCAGGGCGTACAACAGCAGGATGGCGAACAACCCGATCAGTCCGAGTTCCTCACCGAAGCTGGCGAAGACGAAGTCGGACTCGGCGAGGTACGTCAGATCCGGCCGGCCGCGGCCGAGACCGGTACCGAACATGCCTCCGGACGCCATCCCCATGAGGCCGCGAGCCAACTGGTCCGATGCTTCTAACGCCTCGGGGCTGAACGTGTCGAGCCAGAGCAGCACGCGGCGCTGGACGTGACCGAAGACCAGGTAGGCGGTGTACGCGCCACCCGCGAACAAACCGAGGCCGATCGCGATCCAGGAGACCCGCTCGGTCGCGACGTAGAGCATCGCCACGAACAGGCCGAAGAAGAGCAACGACGACCCGAGGTCGCGTTCGAAGACAAGCACCCCTAGGCTCGCGGCCCACGCCACCAGGATCGGCCCCAGGTCACGAGCCCGCGGCAGGGTGACGCCGATGATCGTGCGACCGGCTACCGAGAGCGCGTCTCGAGTTTGCACGAGATACCCGGCGAAGAAGACCGCCAGCAGCAACTTGGCCACCTCACCCGGCTGGAACGTCAACGACCCCACCTCTATCCAGATGCGTGAGCCGAACCGGTTGCTGCCGATGCCGGGCGTCAGCGGTAGCAGTAGCAGTAGGAAACCAGCGGCTCCGGAGAGCCAGGTGTAGCGCCGCAGCAGACGGTGGTCCCGCACCACCGCGAGGACGGCTGCGGCGATAGCCACGGCGAGCGCGCTCCACATGAGCTGGCGTAGCGCCACCCCTTCGCCGATCGAGTTGCCGTCGGCGATGTCGATGCGGTGGATCATCACGAGCCCTAGTCCGTTGAGCAGAGCGATGATTGGCAACATCAGCGGGTCGGCGTAGGGGGCCCGCCACCGCAGCACGACATGGAGCGCGAGGGACACGCCGAGGTAGCCGACGCCGAGCGCAGCCAGGCCAGGCGGCACGCTGCCGGTGGTGGATAGGCCGAGACTGATGTACGCGAACCCGACGATGCCGACCGCGCCGATGAGGAGAGCCAGTTCGACGTTGCGGCCGCTGCGCGGAGCGACTGACGAGACGACGCTCACGGTGGCACCAGGAGCGTCGGTGTGGATGACCGACTCGGCGTAGCCGTTGGGGTCGACGGCCGGGGTGCCACGGGCGCGGTGGGGATCCCCGCCGGCGCGGTGGGGGTCACCGGCGTGCCGGTGGGTGCACCGGTCGGCGGGGCCCACGACCTCGGTACAGCGCGGCACTCCTCGCCGTTGCTGCGGGCCCACCGGCAGGCATTGGCCTGGAGTCGCAGCGCGGTGACCCGATCATCCGCCTCGTCACGACTGCCGACCTCGATGCCTTCGTCGAGGGTGGCGCTGTACGACGCCGGGAGGTCGTCCACGTCGATCGCGGTGGCGTACTCGGGAGCCGACAGCGCGACCGGACCCAGGTTTTGGTTGACCCCGCGAAAGACGGTGACAACGCCCGAGTCGGTGCCGAGGTAGTACTGCGTCTGGGACCACGCGTACCCCGCATAACTCCCGCCGATGACGATGACACCGGCCGCCACCGCGACAGCCAGCAGCCGCAGTACGGTGCCCCGCGGAGACCGCGGGCCGTCCTCGGCCAGGGTGACGCGGTCGTCATCCGCGACGTCGACATCGTCAGTGCCGGTGGCTGCACGGCTGAGCGCCGCTGCCTTGGCCGCCGGTGTCACCGGCATCGGCCGGGTACCGTCGCCGCGGACCGACGCCGCCCCGACGATCTGCGGTTGGGTGGGTGGTGCCGGTGTGGTGGCGAGATCGACGAGGTCGCCGACCACAACGGTGACGTTGTCCGGCGCGCCAGCGCGCAGGGCGAGGGCGACGAGCCGGTCGGCGCACTCGCCGGGGTCGGAAGTGTCGGCGAGGATGCCGTTCACGGTGTCGCGGGCGACATAGTCGGTGAGCCCGTCGGAGCAGATGAGGTACCGGTCACCGGCACGGCCCTGGCGCACGACCAGGTCGGGTTCGTCATCAACCGAACCGGTGAGCACTCGGGTGACCAGTGAGCGCTGCGGGTGGGTGCTGGCCTCATCGAGGGTGATCCGACCCTCATCGACCAGGCTCTGCACGAAGGAGTGGTCGCGGGTGATCTGGGTGGTCTCGCCGTCCCGCATGAGAAATGCCCGGGAGTCACCGATGTGAGCCAGCACCATCGTGTCGGCGGCTCGGAGCAGTGCGACGAGGGTGGTCCCCATCCCTTCCAGCCCGGCGTCGGCCTCGATCTGGTGACCGATGTCGCTGTTGGCGGCAGTGATGCGGTCGAGCAGGGCCTGGCTGGCGTCCCGGCCACCGAACGACTCCCCGTCGAGTTCGACAAGGGCGGCGATCACCGTGGAACTGGCGACATCCCCGCCGACGTGGCCGCCCATGCCGTCGGCCATCGCAAGCAAGTGCGGCCCGGCGTAGCCGGAGTCCTCGTTGTTGGACCGCACCATCCCGACGTCCGATCGGGCTGCGTAGTGGAAGGCGAGGGACATCGGCTACCTCTGCAACTCCAGCACGGTGTTCCCGATGCGCAGAATGCTGCCGACAGCCACCTCGGAGGGCGCGGTGAGTGGGGTGGCCCCGAGATGGGTTCCGTTGGTCGACCGGAGGTCCTCGACCATCCAGCGCCCGTCGGCCTCTTCATAGATGCGGGCATGCCGACCGGAGGCGTAATCGTCGTCGAGGACGAGGGCGCACTCCGGGCTGCGGCCGATGAGCGTACCTGCGGGTCGGAGCGGAAGAGTGGTGCCCGCCAGTTGACCCGCGGTGACGACAAGCCTGGTCGGGGCCTTGGCCGCCCCCCGGCCCCGGCGCAGGCCGAACCGGCTCCCGCGACGTGACTCGGTCGGGCCGGCCGGGTCGGCGTCCTCGGCCCCGCTGCGCCACCCGGCGCGTGCGGCCGACGCACGGCCGGACGCACGCCTGCGGGGCGCGACGATGGCCCGCCGCTTGACCCGGGTGCCGTAGAGGTCACCGCGGAGGACGCCGACAACCGCGAAGACGAAGAGCCACAACGCTACGAGCAGACCCAGCCGGAAGACGGTCAGGGTGATCTCGCTCAACACCCCGCGCTCACCTCCGGCCCGCTCGGTACGTCATCGACGTGCGGCCCACCGTAACCCGGTCCCCATCCTCGAGCCGTTCGCTGGTGATGCGTTCACCGCCGACGAACGTGCCATTGGTAGACCCGAGATCGCGAATCGTGGCCACGGTGTGCGGGCCGTCGGTGGTGACCCGCACCTCGCTGTGTCGCCGGGAAATCCCCGGGTCGTCGAGGACGATGTCGGCGCCGTCGTCGCGGCCGAGGATGGTGAGCGCCGACATCAAGGGGTACCGCTCGCCGTCGATGTCGAGCCACGGCCGCTCGGCGGGGTTGATCCGGGGGCGGCGCGGTGGAGCCGGACGTTCAGGAGCAGGGTGCGCGCGCGTGGGCTGGTCGTCATCCGGCGGTGCGGGAGTCGCTCCATCCGGGGGGGATGACGCGGCACCCGACGGCGGGACGGCCGACGGTGGGACGGCCGACGGTGGCGCCGGGCGGGCGGCATCCGACCGGTCTCGGGGCTGGTCGAGGCGGTCGTGTTCGGGGAGTGCGCGGTTGGCGCCGGTCATCCCGGTGGGGCGAGGGCGCGACGACTTGGACGGGCGGAGCCGGAAGACACCGGTCTCGAGGTCGTCATGCTCCTCGAAGACGATATCGATGGGCCCGGCGGGCTGGTACCGCTGGCCGTCGCAGTGTTCCTCGGCCGCGGCCACGAGATCCATCTCGATGCTCTCGACGTCAGCGGCGAGACGGTCGAAGTCGCTGGACGACAACTCGATGGTGAACGCATTGGGCACGATCGGCCGGCCACCGGAGGCGACCGCTCGGTCGTCCATGACTCGACGGATGTGGCTGGCGATCTCGACCGGATGTACGGCTGACTTCAGGTGTTTCGCGAAGGTGCCCTGGACAGCACGTTCGATCCCCGCTTCGAGGCGGTCGAACAAGCCCATGAACACCTCCTCGGCAGGTCAGCGGGCCGCACGTGGGTGGAGTGACCAACGGCCAGCGTATCCGCCGACACGTGTCGGGCCTATCTCCCCTCGCAGGAACAGCGGATCGCGCGTCACCGGTGGGGTCGACGCCCGGTTGCTGTGGCGCCGCTTGGTTGATTCCGGCTCGATGCGGCAGACTGAGGCGGCTCGCATGAGCACCACGCGCAAGTGGCGGAATGGCAGACGCGCTGGCTTCAGGTGCCAGTGTCCGAGAGGGCGTGGGGGTTCAAATCCCCCCTTGCG
>JBOFJB010000353.1:0-23399 GCA_051650465.1 Dermatophilaceae bacterium
TGTTGGCGCGTCCATCTAACGATGTGACGAGGTCGTCAGCCGTGGCTAGTAGCCGCTGCGCCCCTTGACGATCCCCAAGAAGCCCAAGGCCGTGTACGGCCTGGACCGCAGCGTCCACGCGATGCAAATCGGTGATGCCAGGGGTCTCGTATGCGGCCATAAATTTTCGGGCGATCCCACGTGCGTTACCTCTACGCCGTTCTACGTAGCCATGGAAGTTGTGGCACTGGCTGCTCAGGTCAGGCGCTCCTAAAGCAAGTGCGTCACGCGCAGCGCCCATCAGTAGGTGAGCAGCCCTGGCGTCGTTACGGACTTGGCCATTTAGCCACCCTGAGAACTGCGCAGATTCAACGGCGACAAGTTGCAATTCGCGAGCATGCGGTCCGCGGGACTCGCGCGCGAGGACCTGCACCATCTTCAGGTGTGACTCCGCTGTGCCCAGAAGCATCGATGCGGGTAGAGAGTCGTCCAGCCGTCGTTGCTGAGCGAGCGTGCTGGCTAGCGCTGCAACCGTGCGCGAGTCGATGGTCCGAACGGCTCCCTGGCTGTAGACGGTCCGATCTACGGTTTCAGGATCGCCGTACGTCTCGGTAACCATTGCGGCGAGGCTCCCGTCCGCCCCAAGACATTGATCAAGAACAGCTGCCATGTCGGCCGACGGCCGCTTGCGGCCGTTCTCGTACTCGCTGATCTGGGACTTGCTGAGGTAGGCGGCCTTGCCGAGTTCACGCAGGCTCAATTGACGACTCGTACGAAATTCTCGTAGCCGTACGCCAAACGCTGGATCAACTATCCGCAATGATCAGTCCTTCGAATCTAGGAATCACCCTGCTTCAGCAGGCGTTTACTCTTGGCGCTGTCTCTTCCTCAATCCACTCCAGGTAGGCAGGGAGTCCACCCACGATGGGTACGGCCACGATCTGCGGTGTCTCGTAGCTGTGCAACTCGGTCACGCGGTGAACGAGCGCATCTAGCAAGTCCCTCCGGGTCTTGAACTCGACGCGCCACTCTGCAGCGGTCTCCACGACTCCCTGCCACCAGTAGGTAGATGCGATGGGGCCGTCGACCTGAGCACACGCAGCCAGGCGTTCGTTCACGATCTGCGCGAGCAACTTGTCTGCCGCGCCGCGATCATCGAACGTCACAACAACCTGACAAAACTCTTCGGTGGTCATACTCCGGAAGCCTACGGCCGGGAGCGTCAACCTCGGCCTGTCCTGCGCACGCCGGACGGCTAACCCCTCCCGTCATTGGTGCATCTCGGGTGGGGTTGATGTCATGCGTGGAGCGAGGTCAGGTCAGGCCGGGGGCGACGGCGCGTCCGCCGTGAGCGATGGCAATCTGAGTTCGTCGAGGCTGCCTGGCATCTGCATGGGTCGCTTGGCGCGGGATGTGGGTCTGGGCCTGGTGGCCATCTACTTACCGGAGCGCTTCCATGGCTTGGCCTCGTTCGGCGATGAGCGCGTTCCGGGCTGTTCGCTCGGTCTGGTCGACGTGCGCTGGCTGGGCTGTCACTTGTCCGGGCCATTTGCGGTACATCAGGCCGGGTGTCTCGATGAAGTAGCCGTCGGCGATTGCGTTGACAGCGATCAACAGGCCGGTGTCTTCGGATGCTGGCAGCGCCATCCACCCGCCGAGCGCGACGGCGAGTTGGCGGCGGATGCAGAGCGTTCCTGGCAGGACCATGAGTGTCTGCTGGTCCTTCGCCAGCCATGTCTGCAGGACTTCGCCTCGGTTGATTCGTCCGGGCGGTGGGTCGCCGAGCGTGTAGGCGTGAGTGGTGCCGTCGGGCAGCAGGTCCAGGGCGCGGCAGGCTGTCCAGCCGATGGTCTGCTCGGTCAGGGCGTCGATGTCACGGGAGAGCGCACCGTTGGTGAGTTCGTCGTCGGCGTCGAGGCATTTGACGAGGGTTCCGGTGCTCACGGCCAGGGCCATGGTTCGGGCGACGCCTGGCCCGCCGTGTCGGCCGGTGGAGTAGTGCACACGCGGATCGTCTGTGGGGACGAAGGGTCGGGCTGCGCCGACGGTGTCGTCCTCGCGGATGATCCATTCCCAGTCCCAGCCCTCTGGCAGCGTCTGAGAGAGCAGGGACCGGTAGGCGTCTGGGAGGTGGGATGCGCTGTCCTGCCCGTAGACGGCTGTCAGGACGGAGAGAGTTGTCACTGGTTCCACCTTGGAAGGTCGATCGAGTACACGAGTTCGGTTCGGTCGCCGGGCAAGACGAAGTCGGCGATCTCGACGAGTTCGCCTGTCACGGCATACGAGAGTTTGCGGAATACGAGCACCGAGACGCCACGGTCTAGGCCTAGGGCTTTGGCCTCGGCGGGCAGCGGCGGACGAGCGGTGACGTGGTCCTCGACTCGGCCGATCTCCACTCCGATGGTCCGGAGTTGGTTGTGCGTCCCGCCTGGCCATGGCTCGTTCGCCGGGTCTAGCAGGGCAGAGTTTTGAGCGGCCACGTCATGGATGAGAAACGACCGTCCAACCCCCACGGCTTCGGTGCCGTTAGCCAAGGTCGTGTAGGCACGCGCAAGCAGTCGCGTCCCTGGCGCTACACCGAAGAGGGCGGCCTGGTCGACGCTCGCGTCCACGGTCGAATACTCGGCGTGGAAGGCGAAGTCGTCCTTGGTGAGTCCGGTGTCGATTTCACTCGCGCCAGTCTTGCGCCGTTCTTCCTCGGGCAGCACCGCCCTCGCCTTCTCAGTGAGGTACCGCATCGGCTGTTGCCGGGTGATTTGGGTCGGCGGAGTCCTCACTCTGGTGTACCCGCCAGGCGGCCCGGTGAGCACACCCAAGTTCTTCAACTGCTGGATGGCCTTGCTTGCAGTGTTCTTGTTCGTGCCCCAACGCTGCGCCAACTCACCAACCGACGGCAGCCGATCGCCAGGCCCGTAGTCGCCCTGCTGGATGGCCGCGAGCAGCTCGGCGGCAAGTGTCTCGGCACGGTCGCGCTGGGAAGGGGGCATGCATCCATCCTAGGAAGAAATGGCCTTACCGGTAGACAGGCCGGCGCCAGATGGTTACTGTCCTAGTACAGACCTTCCTATGAAGGTGTGTGAAGGCGATGTCCAATGAAACGCCGGTCAGGTGCTGGAACACCTGACCGGCTGGAGACCAGAGCTCGTTTGAGGGAGAGGACTGATCCATGTCCAGTGTGAGGCATACGGGTGGCCGGCGGGCCGTGTGGCGGTTGTCGGTTGAGGAGCGGGCGGCTGCGTCGGCGGAGGTCGCGGCTGGGGGTGGGTGTGTGGGTGGGGATTCGGATGAGTGGTTTCCGGATCATGCGGATTCGTTTCGTCGTCCGGTGGGTGAGGTGGAGCGGGCGGAGAGCCTGGCCGCGGCGGAGGTGTTGTGTTGGGGGTGTCCGGTTCAGGCTGCTTGTTTGAGTTTGGCGGTGGATGGCGGGGAGTGGTTCGGGGTGTGGGGTGGTCTGCCGGGTTGGCGGATTCGGAGGTTGGCGCGGTCTGAGGTGTTGGTTCGTGACGAGCTTGGTCGGGCTGGTTTGCGTTCGTTGGTGGGTGCGGCGTGAGCGCGGTGGCGAGGGTCGCTGGTGAGTTCACCGACCCGTGCGTGCTGACTGATGGTGTTGCTGCGGGGTGGGCTGAGGTTGAGACGGACCCGACGCGCTGCGATTGGCGGTCGCGGCAGGCGGTCGCGTTGTTGCCGTTCGAGGTTGTGGATGGCCGGCCGGTGAGTCCGGGTCCGGCATCTGCGGTGCGGTATGGGCGCAATGGGTTGGGCCGGTGGGGTGAGAACCCGATGGCTGACGCTCTCGTGACGTGCAACTTCGCGGGCCGTCGGCATGTGTTGCTGGTTGAGCGCGGGGACGGGCTTGGTTGGGCTGTCCCTGGTGGGTCGGTTGATCTTGGGGAGACCCCTGCTCATGCGGCGGCTCGGGAGTTGTTGGAGGAGACCGGTCTCAGGGTTCCGGGCGCGACCTGGCAGGTCGGTGTTCCGGAGTTCGTGCCGGATCCGCGGGGTTCGGATGAGGCGTGGGCGGTCACGGTCGTGGCTCGCGCCGATCTGGGGATGGTGCCGGTGCTGCCGCCGGTGACGGGCGCGGATGACGCCCGGCGCGCGGTGTGGGTGCCGGCAGTGAGTTATCTGACGATGGCTGTCCACCTTGGGGCGGTGTATCGCGGTGCGGTGTTCGGCGCGCACGTGTCGCTGCTTCGTCGGGTGTTGGGTCCGGGCGGCCGGTCGGAGCGGCGGGCGGGGTGGTGTCTGGTCTGTGGTGATCCTGGGCGCTGGGTCCGGGTTCTGCCGGGCCCGTTGCCGGTGGCGTTGTGCGGCTGGTGCCGTGACGTCGCCAGGGTCGAGCTTGAGGACATCGTCGAGGACGAGGGCGCTCTTACTGGTGGTGTGTGGTGAGCACGGTCACCAGGCAGGTATGTATCGGTACCGCTCGATCCGGCTCGGGCGAGGTCGCCTATCCGCTTGAGGTTGATTCTCGCGCTACGACTGGCGCGCTGCTGGGGCCTGACTGCGACCAGCGCGACCAGCTGCTGACTGGTCTGTGCCAGGGGGTCGTGGACCTGGGCGGGCTGGTGTGGGTTGTGGAGGCGTGGCGGCATGTCGCACCCCCGCCGCTCAGGGAGTTGTCGGCGGTCGATTTCGTTGTTCCCGACAGTGGCGTGCCCGACGAGTTCGGCCTGTTGGAGTTGTTGATCGAGGAGCGCCACGCCGCGCATGCCTCGGATGAGAGCTCGCATGCGCCGGTGTTGGTGGTTGTGTTCGAGGCTGACGAGGTACTCGTTCTGCGACGCCGTATGGCGCCGGACGTGCGTCGGTTGATCCGGCGAGGTGCCCGTGTCGGGGTGGGGTTTGTGATGGTCGCCCCTACTGAACGTTTCTGCTCGGATCGGGTGATCGAGGATCTTGCTCTGGATTCGGGTGCGTGTGTGGTGTTGGGGGCCGCGTCGGCGTCGGTGCATGAGGGTCTGTGGTTGCGACACAAGTTCCGGCCCAGGCCGGAGCGCGCGCCGGGGTCGGGGTACGTGGTCTCGGCGAGGTCGCAGGCCGTCTCGTTCGACTTCCCCAGCCCGGCGTTCACCTCTCCCTCGGAGGCTGGCGGGTCGTCTGCGGCGGGGGCGCCTGGTGCGGGTTGGGTGTCTGAGCCTGGCGGCCCGGGACTGGTCGAGGACGAGGGCGTTCCCAACGGTGGTGCCTGGTGAGCCCGGCAGAGGTGCGGACTGCGCGGCGGGTGGCGTGGGCGACGGTGGTGGTGGCTGGTGGGTTGACGATCGCGGCCCAGGTCGCGCACGTGTATGTCGTTGATGTGCGGCCGTCGGTGGGTGCGGTGGTGGCGTCGGTGGCGTGGCCGGTGCTCACTCTCGCCGCGCTCGAGTTGATGTTGCGGGTGCCGTGGCCGTCGGGGTTGCCGTGGCAGGCGACCCGCCTGGGCGGGGTCGGCGGTGTGGGTCTGTTGGCTGCGGTCGCGTCCTATACGCACGTGTCGGGTCTGTTGATCCATTACGGCGAGGGCCCGGTCGTGGCGTACGCGGGCCCGATCGCGATTGATGGCCTGCTCCTGATGGCTGCTGTCGCTCTGATCGCGTGCGGTCGCGCCGACACCCAGACCACCACCGGGACGGCTACCCAGACCGCCGCTATCGATGACCACGGCAGCGACGAGCGTCGCGCCAGGTCGTCGACCACGATCCCCCCGACCGTCGAGGTGACCTCCCTCCATCCCTCGACGGTCGGGGCCTCACCCTCAACGACCCCGGCTGGCGATGTCACGCCGGCCGGGTCGTCGACCGACACCTCGGCTGTTGGGGTCGACCAGGTCGTCGGGTCGTTGAGCGTTGAGCGTCGCGCGGTTGGTTCGTCGACTGTGGTCGACGAGGCCGCCTCGGCGTCGGCTGCTTCTGCGGCGGGGGCGCGGTCTCTGGTGGTGGTTCCTCGCGCGTCCCGTACGGCCGCATCCAAGCCATCCATGGTGTCGACGTCGCCGGGGTCGACGGTCGATGACCGCATCGCTGACGTCCGGGGTCTGATCGCCGCCGGCGAACTCGACTCCAAGCCGTCGGCTGAGGCGATCCGGCGCGCGGTCGGCGGGTCGGCCGCGATCGCTCGTGCGGTGCGTGACGCCCTTACTGCTGACCCGCCCGCCGTCGAGGGGTCGGGTTCTTCTTCGTCGGGGCCGGTCCCGGTCCTTGACACCGCTCGAGGTACTGGAGGTGCCGCATGACCATCACCGCTGTCCCGTCTTGGCCGGTTGCGCGACCGGGTGCGTGGACGCGCCTGGCCGCTACGGCGGAGCGGAAGGTCGCCCGGTTCGGGGACGACCTCACCGAGGCGCAGAACGCTATCGCCCGCGCTCACGGCATCCGGGTGACCCGCATGTCGTGGGGTGGCCGCCGCTACACGCACCTGGGTTTCGCCGCCGTGGGCACTATCGAAGGAGAGTCGTCATGAGTTGGTTCCTGCTGGTCGTTACCGGTGTGGGTTTGCTGACCGCGCAGAAGTTCTTCCCCCCGCGGGTTGATTTCGCCCTGGTCCGTCTGGCGGGTGGGGCGTTCATGGGCGCCGGTCTGATCGGCGCGAACGGCTGGTTGGGTGAGGCGATCGACTGGGCTGTCCAGTCGATGATCTCCCTGACCGACCGGGTCGGTGTGCAGGCGCTCGGGGAGGCGGTGGCGTGGGTCCTCGCCGCGGGTGTGGGCCTGTTGTGGGTCGGGGCGATGCTCCCGGACCGGATCTGTCGGTACGACCCGCCGACCTGGTTGATCTGGTCGGGGCTGGTCGCGCCGGCGCTGCTCACCACGGTCCCTGGGGATCTGGGTGAGGTGCTGCGGCAGGTCACGACCTGGGCCGGGACCGCGACCCAGGACGTCATCGGCGGGCTGGTGTCCTGATGACTTTCCTTCTGTTGCTTGCTGCTCTCTACATGTGGGCGCCTGCGGACCGGGCGACGCTAGCTGCGACACGGGGCGCCGCTGGCGGCGTCCGTGCGGTGACCGCTCGCGGCGGCTCCCGTTCCTCCTCCCGCGGCCGTGGCCGGTCTGGTTCGTCACGGCCGGCATCCCGCAGCCGTACCGGTGGCGGTACTGGCGGCCGTGCTGAGGGTTCGTCTGGGCCGGGCGTGCTGCGCTCGTTCGTGGATGGCTACCGCGACGGCGCGGCCCAGGCTCGTGAGCGTCGGGAGGCCGGCCAGGACATGTACAGCCGTGTCGTGCGCGGCGCCAAGGTCGTGGGCAAGGTCGGCGGGAAGGTCGGCGCCAGCCGGGTGGCGGGCAAGGTCCGCGCCCGCCTCGGCATCCCGAATCCACCCACTACCTCGCCCGAAGGCACTCCGCCGCCGGCTGGTGATGGGACTCCTACCCCACCGACCTCGCCTGAGGGCACCCCGCTGTCGGCCGGTGATGGGTCCCCGACCCCGACCCCGACCCCGGCTCCGCCGGCTTCGCCTGAGGGCGAGAAGACGCCAGCGGGTCTACCGCTGAGGGGGCCACTGGCCCTCGCCCCACAGTCCTCGCCCAAGGGCGAGCCCGTCCCGTCGCCGACCGGTGACGGGTCATCCACCCCGTCAACACCGCCCGGAAAGGGCCAAACGAAGGAGAGCCCAATGAGTACGAGTGTAGAAGTCAGCGAGCTCGAGTCCCTCGACGCCGTCATCGCCGAGGTCAAGACCGCGACCTTGATGGCTGAGGCGTTGACCGAGACCCTCACGGGATCCAGGGGCTGGACCACAAATCTCCCTGACCGGTGGTCCAGCACGGACTGGGGCACCGAGGGAATCAACGAGGTGATCGCGACCAGCCCCGAAGTCGCGCAGAGCCTCGGTGACGCCGAGCCCCTGACCGAGTTCCTGACCAAGCTCACGGCCGAACTCGAGAAGGCCCGTGCACTGGGTGAGGTCGCCGCTGAGGTCGGCGCAAGTGGTGACGTCGGCCGCTTCACCGCAGCCTGACCCACCACCTACCAGCCCCGGCCCCCTCCGAGCGGGGAGGGCGACGGCTCACGACCGAGCCGGGGCACCCAAACCATCACCACCGTCCAACTTGGCCCCAACGGCAGGAGAGATTTGATGAAGAAGCCGAACGGCAAGTCGCCGGCCGCGCGGCGGCGCGAGGCGAAGCGGGTGCAGGTACGCCGCCGGAAAGTGGAACGCCGCCGCGGCGCCACTGCGTCACGGGATGCAGTAACGCCATCGTTGTGGCGGGCGGGGGAACAGCCGGCGCCGGTGCTGCCGCGGCTGGGGTCCACGGGCGGTGACCTGGTTGTCGACGGCCACGGCCAGCCTCCGGGCTCTGGTGGGTGGGGTCCGCGGGGTCGCGCTGGTCGGGGCGCCAGCACCGGGCGTGCTGCGGCGGGTGCTGTTGGCGCGCTCAAGCGCGGGGCCCGCACCTACTGGTGGCAGCTGCTGCCGGCAGGTGCCACCGTCGCGGCCACCGCCGGCGCCGCGGTCGACCCGCGCGCCGCGATGCTGGCCCTAACCGCGCTCGGCGGCGCTGGGCTGGTGAGCGCAGCCAAAGGGCCGGAACGGATCGCGGGCCGGGCCTGGTTGAGCACGCGGGAGCGGAACATCGCCGGGCATTGGGGAGGCGGTGCGGCGTTGTGGGCCGGCGGGTTCGGGACGGGCCTGTGGCACCTCAACCTCGCTGGTGTCGCCGCGTTGGCGGCCTTGACCGGCGCCCAGACGTGGGCGTGGATGGGTTCGCGCAAACCCCACCGGAAGCCGAAGGCGCGACTGTCCGAGCAGACCCGAGCATTGGTGTCGGCGTGGCCGTTCACAGTCGCGGTCAACGGACCGGACCCGTTGATCGGGTCTGGGGTCATCCCGTCGAGCGTGAGCGAGCCACACCCGGGCACGATCGCGCTGTCGGTGCAACTACGCGACGGCATCCACTCCGGTGCCGCGCTCGGCCAAGACGTCACCAACTGGTTCGAGCGCGCCCTGTCCATGGGTGTCGGGACGGCCTCGACGGAGGCCGTCCGGGACGACGCCGGCCGGCTCCGGATCGTGCTCACCCCGTCGCGGCATCTGGAGAAGACCACCGCGACCTGGGATGGCCTGGAGCTCCTCCCGGATGGGCGTATCCCGCTGGCGGTGACCCGCGAGGGGAAGGACGCGCACGTCGCGCTCTACAACGAGGACGGGGTCGAGCACGCCGGGATCTTCGGCACCACCGGCGGCGGGAAGTCCAACACCCTCGTCGCGATGGTCGTGCCCGGCGTGCGGGCCGGGCGGGAAGTGCTCTGGTACGCCGACGGCGGCGACGGCACCTCCGCCGGGTTCCTCGCCGGCGCGTGTGACTGGTGGGCCGTCGGAGACGTCCAGGTGAGGTGCGACATGATCGCCGCCGCGCACGCCGTCATGCGCGCCCGCAAGAAGACGAGGGCCGCGGCCGGGCTGTCTTCCTGGCGCGGCCTGGCCGAGCCCTACCTGGTCCTGACCCTCATCTTCGACGAGGCGACCACGATCCTCAGAGAGCTGCCACCGGCCTTTGCCGCGATGGTGTTCGAGATGCTGCGCGAGGGCCGCAAACTCGGCGTGCGGGTCATCCAGTCCACCCAGGATCCGATGGGTACCGACCTGATCGGCGGACGCCAGGCCCGTGACCTCATGGCCGGCGGCGGGTCCTTGATCGGGCACCGTCCCGGCGGTTCCACCGCGAACACCCTCACCGGGACCTCGACCGCGACCGCGGTCGATCTGCGCGAGCTGCCAGGCGAACCCGGGTGGTGCGCCGTCATCCGCCGTGGGCAGGTCGTCGCCCGCGCGGCCAGGGTGCGTTACGCCTCCCCGGATGAGGTCAAGGCGATCCTCGCCGGGACCACCCCACCCACCCTCACCGGCGACGAGGCCACCACCGCCGGCGCCGCCTACCGCGACCGGCTCACCGGCACCGCAGCCGCAGCAGGCCAGGAAGCCGCCAAAGCCGCGATGGACGGCACCCCCAGCCCATCCCCAGTCGGCGACCTGAGCGTCGGGACCGACGAACCCGCACCCGACGCTCCGCCCATCGTCGAGACCGACCCCCGGGCGGAGCAAGCTATACGTTCAGGTGCCCTGATCGACGACTCTGGGCCGACGGTCGCTGCCGCTGAGGTCGAGCCCGCGCCCGGGCCGGCGGGCTCAGGCGGAACGGTCTCGCCGTTGTTCCCCGAGCTGCAACCAGCGCTCACCGGCGCCGCCGCCGCCACCGCACACCAAGCCGAGATGACCGTGGCCGCGGTCCGCGGTGAGCTCGCCGCCGCCGGGTCGGCCGGCCTGACCCGTGCTGAACTCGCCCGCCGCACCGGCGCCGCGGAACGCAGCATCGGGCGTGCGCTGACCCGCCTCGACAAGGATGGCGCCGCCGTCCAAGACCCGGTCTCCCGCGCCTGGTCGCTGCGCAAGGTCAGGGACGCGGCATGAGTCCCATCCGGGCCCGTAAGACCTTCCGGTTCGGGCCGGTCCGGGTCAACTTCACCGGTCGCGGGTTCTCCTCTTGGGGGTTGCGGCTCGGGCCGTGGTCCTGGAACGCCCGCACCCGCACCCACCGTGTGGATCTGCCCGGGCCGTGGCACTGGACCAACACCCCCGCCCGGAAGAACCGGGACACCCGATGAACGCCGTAGGTGTCGCGGGTGGCCGTCCGCGACACGTCCTGACCGTGCACGCACCCCCTGACTGTGGAGGTAGTCGCCCAATGAACAGCACCGAGACGATTCTCGAGGTCACCCCCGAGGGTCCTGGACGAGAGGGCCTGATCATGCGACCCCGAACACCAGCCGGGCACGAGACGGCCGCACTGGCAGAGGACCAGCCCACCGCGCCGTTCCCCGGTGTCCCCACCAGTTGGGACCTGCACGGGCGCACCCTCACCCTGTACTGGACCACCGAACCGGCTGTCGTCGTCCACACCGAGGAGGTTGACTCCACCGACGGTTGGACCCCGGCCGCGGTCCGTGAAGTCCTCACCGCGCACGGCGTCCCACCCCTACCCGCGCCGCACCCCGCCAGCGCAGTCCTCGCCGCCGCCACCAGGGTTGGAGAACGCGTCACCAACCTCATCGCCGCGACAGCGCGGGCGATCTCCAGCACCACGTCGGCGCTCAGTCACGGTGCCCGGTCGTGACCGGGTGCTCGGGACCGCGTCTGGGGTCGCTGTTCAGCGGCACCGGCGGCCTGGACCTCGCGCTGCAGCGGGTGTTCGGGGCGCGGACGGTATGGGTGTGTGACACCGACCCCGGTGCGTCCGCGGTCCTGGCGCACCACTGGCCGCACGTACCGAACTTGGGCGATATCACCGCTGTCGACTGGGCACGTACCCCGCGGGTGCAGGTCCTCACGGGCGGGTTCCCCTGCCAAGACGTGAGCACCGCCGGGGCGCGTGCCGGGCTACGGCCGGGTACCCGGTCTGGGTTGTGGTCCCACATGGCCCACGCCATCGACCGGCTCCGCCCCGACCTCGTACTCGCCGAGAACGTGAGAGGACTCCTCAGTGCCCCAGCCGCTAGCGACGTGGAACCCTGCCCGTGGTGTCTGGGAGACCAGGGCCGGCCTGCTCTGCGGGCACTCGGAGCCGTACTCGCAGACCTGGCCGACCTCGGGTATGACGCGGCGTGGGTCGGCCTACGCGCTGCCGACGTCGGAGCCCCACACGGCCGGTACCGCGTCTTCGTCGCCGCCTGGCCTTCCGACACCCCGCGCGACGCGTGGTGGCTCCGCCACCGAGACCGCAGCGCTGCTGCCGACCCCGCTGGCAAGGGACGGCAAGGCCGGTGCCGACCCCGTCCGCAGGACACGGCCGGGCTCGGGCGGGGACGACCTGACCACCACGCTCTGTTCACTGACCCCCTCGCCGGTGACGCGGACCGGGCATCCCTGAGGCACAGCCGCGGCAACGACACCCTCCTCGGGGCGCTGCTCCCCACCCCCCGCGCCAGTGACGGCAGCCATGGCGGCCCGAACCAACGCGGCAGCAACGGTGACCTGATGCTGCCCTCCGCGGTCGCGCTGCTCCCCACCCCGGTCGTGAAGGACATGGGCGAGGGCCGCACCGTCGCCGCCTGGGACCAGTGGGCCGGGCGGATGCGAGACCAGCACCGCAACGGCAACGGCCACGGTGACTCCCTCGCGATCGAGGCCCAACGGCTCGCGCTCACCCCAAATCCGACCCAACCGGCCGACCGGTGGGGCCGGTCCGGCGCCGCGGTCCGGCGCTGGGAACACCTCACCCGGCCCGTGCCAGCCCCGACCCAACCCTCGACCAGTGGCGGCACCCAACTCGCGCCCGAGTTCGTGGAGTGGCTGATGGGGCTGCCTTCCGGGCACGTCACCAACCCCGCGATCTGGGCCGGGCTCACCGACCACCACGACCGACCCATCACCCCACAAACCCGCCGTCGCATGCAACTCCAAGCACTCGGAAACGGCGTCGTCCCCCAGCAAGCCGTCACCGCCACACAGCACCTCCTGGGCCTGGCCCGAGCAGCCCTCCGTCAAGGCCCCGAGGGGGCAGCGGCATGACGGTCTACGTCGATGACATGAACCGGGCCGGGAGACTGCGCGGCCGGTTGGTGCGCTGGTCGCACCTGTTCGCCGATACCTCGGCCGAACTCGCCGACGCCGCAGCCGCGCTGGGACTGGACCCGGCCTGGGTCCAGCACCCGGGCACGCACCGGGAGCACTACGACGTCGTCGCATCCGTCCGCGCCCGAGCCCTGGCCGCCGGTGCGAAACCGATGCGTTACCCCCACGAGGTCGGTGCGTTCTTCGCCGCCCGACGCGACGACCGCCGCGCTGGTGGTGGGTCATGAAGCCCCCGAAGAGGGCAGTGCCGGTCACCGCGGGAGGTCTCGCCGCGGTCCTGACCGGGAACCGCTTCCGCGTCCTGTCCGAGGAGACCGTGCACGCCGGCTCAGGTGCCGTACTCGAGGCAGCCGGGTACGACGTCCGTCACGAGGTCCGGCTCACCGGCAAGGACCGGGTCGACATGCTCGTCGGGCGGGTCGCGGTCGAGGTGAAAGTCGCCGGCGCGGCCGGGCGGGTGCTGCGGCAATGCCAGCGGTACGCCCACTCCGACGTCGTCGACGAGGTGCTCCTGGTGACCACCGTCCCCGCGCACCAGCAACTGCCGTCCACGGCGGGCGGGAAGCCGCTGACTGTTGCCCTGCTCACCGGAGGAGCGTTCACGTGAGCGTCGCACCCCTGACCCTGGCTGTTGACACCCCGAGGGTGTCGTACGGGAGCGTCAACTACGGCACCTGGCAGGGGAAGGCCGTGTACCGGATCGACGCCAGACCGCACGTGATGATCCGCGCCCGGCGCATCTTCCCCCGAGTCAAAGTGGAGGGCGGGCGGCTGCTCGTCACCGCCACACCGGAAGTGTCGAGGGACATCGCGTGGCTGCTCGAGCGGCACCCGATGACCCTCTCCCCCGCCGCCAGGCAGGCCCTGGACGCCGGGGTGGCGAAGCACCGCGAGGCTGAGGACGCGGTCGCGGCGATCCTCGCCGGCGACTACGTGCAGCACGTCGCCGACCGCGTCCCCGCACAGGCGTCCCGCGACTACCAAGTGCAGGCCGCGGACCTCGTCACCGTCATGAAACGGCTCCTCATCACGGATTCTCTCGGCCTGGGGAAGACGCATTCGTCGGCGTTGACGTTCCGCAACCCCGACAGCCTGCCCGGGTTGGTGGTGTGCCCTACCAACCTGCCCAAGCAGTGGCAGCGGCAACTCGCGGCGATCTGGCCGGACCTGCGCACCTACATTCCCCCAGCGGGCACCCCGGGCGAGCACCTGACGCGGTGGTCGGCCCGTAACGGCGGACCGCCGCACGTGTTCATCGTGCCGTACTCGAAACTGTCCGGCTGGCAGCACCACCTCAAGGGCGTCGTGCGCGCGATCGTGTTCGACGAAGCCCAAGAACTCCGCACCGGTCAGGGCACGCTCAAAGGTGAGGCCGCCGCCACGGTCGCGCGGGACGCGACCTACGTGGTCGGGGCGACCGCGACCCCGATCTACAACTACGGCGGGGAACTGCACTCGATCTACAACATCGTCGCCCCGGACGCGCTCGGCTCCCGTGAGGAGTTCCTCCGCGAGTGGGGTGGCCGGGAGTGGAGCAGCGCCGGCGGGCAGCGGCACGCCAGCGTGAAAGACCCCAAGGCGTTGTCGCTGTACCTGCGGGACAACGGACTGATGATCGGCCGGACCCGCGCCGAGGTGCAGCGTGAACTGCCCTACGGGGACCCGGTGAAGGTGCCACACGTCATCGACGCAGACCCCGCCGTCCTCGAGAAGTTGACCGGGGACGCGGTCGAACTGGCCCGGTTCATCCTCGGCAAGACCGGCGGCGACCCCCAAGACCGGTTCCGCGCCGCTGGGCAACTCGACGGGCAGGTGCGCCAGGCCACCGGACTAGCGAAAGCGCCGTTCGTCGCGTCGTTCGTGCACACCCTGCTGGAGTCCGAGGCCACGAACAAGGTCGTCCTGTGGGGATGGCACCACGCCGTGTACGACATCTGGTCTGAACGGCTCCGCGCCCGTGGCCACCGCGTCATCCGGTACACCGGTGAACAGTCCCCCACGCAGAAACAGGGCGCGATCGACGCTTTCCTGGACCCGGCCGGGCCCGAAGTGCTGATCATGTCGCTGCGCTCCGGCGCCGGGATCGACGGCCTCCAAGAGGTGTGCAACGTCGGGGTGTTCGGCGAGCTCGACTGGTCCCCGAAGATGCACGACCAATGTGCCGGCAGGTTGGCTAGAGACGGCCAGGAGCACGAAGTCGTCACCTACTACCTGATGGCCGACTCCGGGTCTGACCCCGAGATCGCGCGCACCCTGGACCTCAAACACGCCCAGGCCGCACCGATCGAGGACCCGAACGCCGCCGTGGTGTCTTCCCTCCCCGCGGACGGGTCCCGGATGCTGCGGCTCGCGCAGTCCGTCCTCGACCAAGCCACCACACCCACGACCGGGACGCTCCGGTGACCGCGGCCACCGTCGCCGTCCTCGCCGGGTGCCCCGTGCCGACTCTCTGCCCGGCACCGCCCGATGGTGCACCACCTCGGGGGTGGGCTGCGCTGGTCGAGCTCGGCCCGATCGTGCGCGCGGACGCCCGATGCGTGCGCGACGGGCGGCCCGCGGTCACCACCGTCCGCGATGCCGCTACCGGGCGGGAGGAATGGCGCTGCGGCGCCTGCCCACCCGGGCCAGGTGAGTGGGGGCACCGCCTGGACTGGACCCCGACCCGGTACGACCCACGCTTCCACCCCGACCACCACCACCGCTGCCTGCATACCCGCTGCCCCAGCTACACCCCGAACCAGGCCGGCACCCCGATCTCGGCGTCGGCGCTGCTCGACGAACGAGCCGCCGCGAACGGGAAGAACCGCGCACCGGTCCACGTCCGCCAAGCCGCCCGCGAAGCCCAAGAACGACGCAAGACCCAAGAGAAAGCACTGAGGAAACGATGACGCCCCCCCAATCTCGTGCCCGACGAGACGTGCCCGACGACCACGGCAACCACCAACGCGAGGTGGCCGAGCCGTACCACCGAGACGACCGAGTCACCCTGCATCTGGGTGACTGCCTCGACGTGCTCGCTGACCTGCCGACAGATTCGGTCCACTCCGTCGTCACTGATCCTCCTTACAGCCTGGAGTTCATGGGGGCCGAGTGGGACCGCTTCCGGGTCGACGACCGCGCCGCGCGGTGGTCGGGGGGTAGCAGCGGCTCCGCCGGTCGCATCTCCACCTCAAGCCTCACCGGTTCCCCGCTGCCGGCCTACACCACGACCAGAACCACCTCGCAGTGCCTGACCTGCGGAAAGCGCGACGCCTTCCGCAACTCTCATCCGTGCGACGTGGACGGGATCGCCGAATGGTTCACGGTGCGCGTCGATGGCGTGCCGATGGAGATGCGTGCCTTCGGTGCGTGGGTGCAGGCATGGGCCGGTGAGTGCCTCCGGGTGCTCGTTCCCGGAGGTCACGTCGTCGCGTTCGGAGGGCCCCGGACCTGGCACCGGCTCGCGGTAGGTCTGGAGGAGGCAGGGTTCGACATCCGCGACTCCCTGGCCTGGCTGTACGGGTCGGGGTTCCCCAAGTCGCTCGACGTGTCCAAAGCGATCGACAAGGCGGCCCTGATCCAGCAGGCGAACCACGGCCCCGTCGCCGGCGCCGCCGGGAAATGGTCAGGCTGGGGCACCGCGCTCAAGCCCGGGTTCGAGCCGATCATGCTCGCCCGGAAACCGCTCGTGGGGACCGTCGCTCAGAACGTGACCCGGCACGGCGCAGGCGGGCTCAACATCGACGCATCCCGGACCCCACCCACAGACCGCCCCGACCGCATCCCCAACCCGAGCAAGAGCGGCGACGGGGCCAAGGGACGTTGGCCAGTGAACGTCGTCCTCGACGAGGACCAGGCACGCAACCTCGACAACGCGTCCACGCCGTTCGGTGAACCCGGAGCGTCACGCTTCTTCTACGTCCCCAAGGCCGGCACGAACGAACGTCCCCGCGTCGATGGCACCGCACACCCCACCGTGAAACCGCTTGCTCTCATGCGCTGGCTGGTCCGACTCGTCACCCCGCCCGGCGGCACCGTGCTCGAGCCGTTCGCCGGTTCAGGAACCACGGTCGAGGCATGCCTCCTCGAAGACTTCCGCTGCATCGCCATCGAGAAATCCTCCGAGTACGCACCGCTTGTCATGGCTCGAATCCACCGGCAGCGCAACGCCGTTGAGGCGATCAAGCTCAACGGTGAGGACCTCGGCCTGTTCGGGATCGAGGAAGCATGTTGACCAGGCCCCTCCCTCCCATGACCGGGGCAGGCACGCCGGTCACCGCCGGGCGCCACCAGACCAGGCGCGACCTGAGCGCTGCGCCGGTGAGCGACCAGCGGTTGCGGCGCCTGGCCGTGATGGCCAGTGGCGTAGTCGCGGTCGGTCTCCTGCCGGCCGGGTGCGTCTGGCCGGCACAGGTCAGCACTCCCCCACTCAGTAAGCCAACCGCGACCTCGAGCACGGCCTCGAGCACGAGCATGGGTCGGGTTTCGGTGCCGGGGTATGACCGGGATTGCGGCCGCGGCGGTGGGTGTTCGTTCGGTCCGGCGTGGTCCGACGACGTCGACGTCGAGGACGGCCACAACGGGTGCGACGCGCGCTCGGACCGGATGCGGCGTGACCTGCGCGACGTGAAGCTGAAGCCCGGCACCCGCGGGTGCGTCCCGCTCACCGGGACACTGCACGACCCGTACACCGGCGTCACCATCACCTACACCCGAGGCGAGCGTCCGGCACGGGTGAACGTCGACCACGTGGTGGCCCTAGCCGCTGGGTGGGATCTCGGGGCTGCGACCTGGACGCTCGAGCGCCGGCGCAACTTCGCCAACGACCCCCGGAACCTCCTCACCGTCTCCGCAGCCGCGAACCTCAGCAAGGGCGACAAAACCCCTGCGGAGTGGATGCCGCCCACGCAGGCAGGGCGTTGCTCGTACGCGGCCCGCTACCTCGAGGTAGCCCAGGCATACGACATCACGATGCCCACCACCGACCAGCAAGCGCTGGACACGGCCCGGCGAGGCTGCCCATGAACAACGCACGTGTCGCGTTATATCGGCACAGGAACGTTGCGCGGCCGCTATGCAGGCGCGATCAATCCGCGACACGCCGGACCGGTACCAGTACCCCACCTCCTGGGTCCGACAGGATTACCCCATGAGCGCACAGCCAGTTCTCGCCCCAGCCGTACCCGCGCTGCCTGGTGGCCAACGTCGCGAATGCGCCTACCGCTTGGATCTGAGCAGGGAGGCGCGAGCCGACATCGGGCGCAGGGCCGCAGCCGAAGGGCTGTCCGTGCAGAAGTTCATCGAGAAGTGCATCTGGGGCCAGCCTCTGCCCGATGCGCCCAACACCTTCTTCCGGCAGGCGGAGGTACTCCCTCTCGACCAGTAGCACCCTCAGGGCATGGCCCTGACATAGCGAAACGGCCGGTGCTATCAACACCGACCGCTTCTAGCGAAATGACTCCACCCAAGGCTAATAGGAGGGAGGGGCTTCGCCTTGCCTGTCACCAGGATAGCGACCCCGCATGACATCTGGAAGCAGATCCCACATCGTGTCCCCGCACGCTCGTATGCGGGCCTGTCGTCGAGTGCGGCGTGGGCGTTGGACCACATCACTCACTGTCCTGCGTGTGGGGCGTGGGAGATGGTCACCGATGCTGAACTGAACCGCCGGGGGGCTCCGGGGTGGGTGCCACCGGCGTGGTGTGTGCACGTCCCTGCCTCTCGGGTCGTGTCATGAGCCCGGCGAAGTCGGTCCTCGACAGCGACGCTCGGCACTCGGACGCGTCGTCGGCGGCGTTGGGTCGGTGGCGGGACCGGGCCGCCGCGATCGCCGCCACCAAGGCCCGTACCGCTCGGGACCCAATGGGCACCACGGTCGCGTCGAGTTGGCGGGCCCGGCCCAGCGCACCGCGGGCGGTTGTTGAGTCGATCCCTGGTGCTGTCGAGTCTCGGGCCCGGTTGCGGGTGACCAACGTCGAGCAGGCCGGCTGCTACGCCGGCGTCCGTTCCTGGACTTCTCGTGAGCACTGGCTCGCGGGGCAGCGGCTGTACCTGCGCCACCACCCGCAGGCGTTGACCACGCCCGGGGTGCGGGACACCGTCTCCTCGGAGACGTACATGACGGTGATCGGCCTGACCGCGGACGCGGCCGAGGCCTCGACCGGGCGCGGCATCCGCGCCCACAAGGCCGCGATCGCGGCCGCCGCGCACTGCTCCCCCGACACTGTGCAGCGGGTCTGGCGGATCGCGACCTGCCGCCTCGGGGTCCTGGTCGACGTCGCCCGCGGCCGGCCGCTGACCATGCCCGAACGCAACCAGGTCCGGCACGGCCCGCGGATGGACGACGGAACCCGCGCCCGGCAGCGTGGTGTCACCCCGTTGCGGGCTGCGCACACCCCCGAATGGCTGCACCAGTGGTCCCTGATGGCCAAGCCGGCCCTAGACGGCCTTCACAGCCCCGAACACGACCCGACCCTCACCGACCCCGAGGGCGCCACTCCCCGCCCCACACAGGCCCGCACAGGCGCCGCGACGGGGCAACCTGTGGATATCGCATCCCCACCCCGTAGGGCCACTGCTAGCCGCGAAACCGGCAGCGAGAAATCCTCACCTTGTCGGCAAGACACCGTCTCGCTGCGCTCGACGAAGCGGACGCGCTCCGCGCGAAGCCTGGAAGAGGCCGGCCTGGCCGCTCGGGGCCGGCCAGCACGAGCCAGGAAGCGCCTGGTCGGTGAACGTCTCGCCCGTGACCTCGCCCAGATCGCGCCCTGGGGCATGCAGATCTCCCCCAGACGCTGCGCACCAGCCCTCGCTCCCTACGAGCTCGCCGGCTGGACCGCCCACCTCTGGCTCGAAGTCGCCCAACAAGTCCTGACCGACCGGTACGGCGGCCACTGGCACCCACCCCAGGTGATCGCCTCCCCCCACGGCTGGATCCGCTGGCTCACCTCATGGATGGTCCCCGACGCTCCCGGACCCCTCCAACCCTGCAACCGACCCGACTGCGACGGCCACGGCTGGATCCCCACCACCGACGGCCACACCATCACCCGCTGCCCCGACTGCCCCCCCGGCATCCGCGCCCAAGAACCCACCCCCGACGAACTCCTCAGAATCGACCACCCCGACGATGGCGGCGACCTCGACGAGGTGTCGCGCCCGCCCGACCACGACGACTCTGCCGTCGGGGTCGACGATGTGTCGTCGGCCCGCTCGCGCCGGTCGACGGCGTCGAGGGACCGGGGACCAACGGCCCCATCGACGACGAAGACCAGGCCGACCTACTCGACATCGACCAACGCCTGCGCGTATACGCAGACCTCAACCTCACCCCCGACGACATCCGAGCCATCGACCCCCACGCCGCCAACACCCTCCGCAACCGCCCCTAACCCCCACGAACAGCCCCGCCTCGCGCGGGCGTGCGTACGCGCGCGTAGGAGCACCCTACCCAAACCCCGGAGCCCCCCGGGAGCCCCCCACAAAACCCCAGGTCAACCCCAGCGCCCCTAAGGGCGCCCACGGGAGCCCCCAGGGGCGCCCGCTCCCCAACCCGGAGCCCCCACTCCGCCAACCCCATCCTCGACTGCCAAGAACAGCCCCGCTCCCCGCACCCAACAACGACAAACAGACGGGCCTCCGACAGCCCCACCCCGACGACCACCTGCGAACCGTCGAACTAGTCGACGATGGGCCGACCGTCGACCAACCTCGACACCCATCCGCCCAACTGTCGACCTCGACGACCTGACGGCGAGGTCGCCCACGCACCCCGACGCCGACGGCCTCGACGCTCGACCAACGGCGTCGACCCCGCTCGAGCAGGGTCGACGACAGGCGACTCCAGACCCGGCCGACGGTCACGAGCAAACCAGGCCGGACCACCTACCCCGACGAATCGACGACCAACCGTCGACCCGGTCGAGGTCGCCCCCCCGACGGACGACCAGAGACCGACGGCCGCTTCCTCGAACTCGTGAGCCCCAGACGGTCGGGGGTGATTCGTGACGAATCACCCCCTCGCAGCGGGCTTGACCCCTTGCGACCCATGGCATTACTAGAAATACTAGAAATCACCGACGACGCATGGAGGCAAGGCATGGCAGCGACCAGTAAGCGGGCCAACACAGGCATGGTGTCCAACCCACTGACCCGACCGGCAACATCAAAGGGTGGGTCAGTGATCTCCGCGCTACGGGCTCGCACTGCCGACGCCCGTACTGCTGACGCCCGCACGGTGCAGGTCGAGGAGATCCAGCCGAACCCGGACAACCCAACTAGCCGGAGCGCAGTGGGGGAGGAGTTCGTCGCCTCGATCCGGTCGGTAGGAGTGATCCAAGACTTGCTGCTGGTCCCCCTTGAAGCATGGCGACGTACCCACCCACAACACGACGAGCAGTTGACTGCCGCCCCCTATGTCGCTTTGGCCGGGAACCGGCGCCTGGCCGGCGCAGTTCTTGCTGGACGGACCGAGGTGCCGGCCAGGATCAGGGAAGATCTCGACGCTCTCGACGCCGACAGCGTGATGCTGCACGAGAACTTGCACCGCGCCGAGTTGGCCCCGACCCACGAAGCGCTGGCTTACCAGCGGATGATCGACCTGCACAGCATGAGCCAGCGCGCCCTCGCTGCGCACACCGGGATCTCGCAGGCTCAGATCAGCAAGAAGTTGCGCCTTCTCGCCCTTCCTGAGGCGGTTCGTGACCTCGTCGACGCTGGCCTCGTCGGGGTCGAGACGTCCCTGGAACTGCTCGCTGAGGACGACGAGGTCCAGGCGATCGTGGCCGGCCGGGTGGCCGAAGACGAGTCGGTCGTGGACCGGGGGAGTTTCGGGCGGTTCATCGTCGAGGCCAGAGTCGAGTCCCGCCGAGCAGCCCTGACCGCAGCGGCGCGAGAGCAAGCAAGCGAACGATCAGCCGAGTACGTCGATGACGTCCGGGGCCGTCTCGGCGCCCGCTACTCCGACCAGCAACTGCGCACCGATCAGGAGATCGCCGCCGCGCAGCAAGACGGCACTCTCGTCGTCAGCCCTTTGGTTGGCTGGGGCGGCGACGGCAAGGTCGGGTTCTTCACCACCACAAAACCAGCCGCTGATCCTGTCTCGGACCACGAAGCCGAGGAGCGACGCAACGCCCGGGAACGCAGGAAGGCGACCGCCGCGCGCACCGAGTTCCTCAGGGCCACCATCACCAACCGGGAGAGCGCCGCGCAGATGCGCGCCACAGTCGCCGCTCATGCACTCACCGGCGCCGGCTACAACTCCGACAGCTCCCGCGTAATCATCGACCTACTCCGTGTCGGCGGCGTCATCGGCGCCGACGAAGAGGCTATGTATTACGACCTCCCACGACGACTCGCGCAGCTCCCCGCCGGCGAGCACATGGCGGCCGCGTGGCTCGTCGCGCTCGGCGCCACCGAGCAGGACACCCGAGACCAGTACCTGACCCACCCAGGACCGTTGACCGTCCAGTATTACGACTGGCTCATCAGCCGCGGCTACCAGCCGACCGAGTGGGAACAAGACCAACTCGATGCCGGCCGGGCGGCCACCACACAGGAGGCAAGCCATGAGTGATTCGTCGCGAATCACCGGCCCGCCCACCGTGCTCTCCGTCGTCTCCGATGCCGGCTCGAGCGGAAAGACAACCAGCGCCACGAGTCTGGCCGCCCTCCTTGCCGAGGACGGGGTCCGGGTACTCCTCGTCGACCTCGACCCACAGGCCAACGCCACACGAACCGTCGGGCTAGACCCCGACGACACAGTGCACACTGCCGGAGCCGTCATGCTCCGCGAGGCCACCCTTGCGGAAGCGGCAGTCCCGACGACCATCGCGAACCTGTCGGCGATCCCGTCAGGTAAGCCGCTCGGTCCGCAGCGCGTCGCACTCACCGGCGTCACCGCCGCCGAGCAGCGACTCAAGCTCGCGCTGCGCAGCGAGGCCACCATCGCCGACGTCGTCATCCTCGACTGCCAGGCAGGGGTCGGCGAGTTCTACCCCCTGTCCGCGCTCATCGCGTCGACCTCGGTACTCACCGTCACCTACGCGACATCCAAAGAACTCGAAGGTGTGCCTCGGGTCGAGGAGGTCGTGACCGAGATCGCCGAGGCATACAACCCAGGACTGCGCCTCGACGGAGTCATTCCATGCGCAGTCCCACCCGCCACTAGCGGACGGCTGTACGCCGAAGCCCTCGCCGCACTCATCGATGCCTACAACGGGCTCGTCACACCCGCAGTGCGCCGCTCCGTCGTCGCCGCCCGCGCCTACGACGTACGCTCCCCGCTGCCCGTGTACGCCCCCGACGAACCAGTCACCAACGACTACCGCGCAGTCCTGACCCACCTACGCCAACGAGGAGTGCTGTGACGGCCAGACGCCGACTGGCGACGCTACTCCCACCCGACCTCGACCAACGCATGCGAGCCACCGTCATCGGCATGCAGGCCCACGACCGGCTCTACACCCTCACCCAGTTCATCACCGACGCCATCGAAGCGCACTGCCAACACCTCGAAGCCGAACGCCACCACGGCGAACCATGGACCGTTCCCACCACGCCACTCACCCGCGGACCACGCCTCAGCGACCGGGGGTGATTCGTGACGAATCACCCCCCGCGGTGCAGGGCGTACCGCCGCCGCACCCTCAACGGACAGCCAACCCGTCATGACGTCACGACGGGTTGGCTGGGTGAGGTCATGACCGGGCGGGTGTTATCTGCTCCTGTGGGTCGCTGGCCGGCCGGACGAGGTCTCCGGCGACCCATTCCTGCACCAGTCGTTCCTCGACGTCGAGTTCTACGACGTAGGTGACCAGCGCGCGCCAGCGCCCGCCCCCGAGTGAGTCCCAGCGCAGCAGTAGTCCGGGGTGCCCGTCTGGGGCGTGTGGTGTGG